>JACDGE010000088.1 GCA_013815465.1 Alphaproteobacteria bacterium
CTCAAAATAATTCTGCTAAATTTTTTTATTTTCTCTCTTGACAGGTATCTCTGAGCTTTATTAACATCCTCCAAGTGGGTCAATTAAGTTGACGCGCCCCCGGGTCAATAAATCTGGCGCTCGACAATTTAAAGCCTCCCAATTATTTAAGGCATAGTAGATGGCGCCCCCTAAACGACTCTTGGGAGCAACTTTTTTTTGATGACCAGTCAGCCATTTATGTAGCTTTTTTATAATGGCTTTAGAAGACTTTTTTCTCAATTTCTTCCTTTCTTGAGCTGAATAACTCCCCTCTCTTGCAAGATGCTCAATCTTATAAAGTTCATTGATCATATCTAAAGCTTCTTGCGCAATAGATTCAGGATCTATTTTTAAAACTTCAATAAATTTCCTTCTTACGTGCGCCCAGCATGCAGCAGGTACAAGCGTTCTTTCCTCCTGTTGCTCCGGAGAAGACTTGTTCTTAAATAGCTTATTAAACCCTGCGTAGGCGTCAGCTTGTAAATATCCTCGGGCGTTTTTTAAAAAAGCCTGAGGATGTTTTCCTTTCCGATCGGGTGTGTATTCATAAATGGTGAGTTCTGCTGCGTCTTGGTTTTTTGGTGATGTATAGGCCCAAAAACGTCCTATTTTTGTTTTGCCCAATCCTTCCTCTAGTGTTGGCATAGGTGTATCATCCCCAAAGATATGATCTCTGGCTTGAATTTCTTCCTTCAAACAATTAACAAGAGGGAGAAGCTCAAATGCAGCCTTGGACTCCCATCCCCATAGAGTGGAGCGAGAGATAGGACACTTCTGTCTTGCAAACCAGCCTTCTTGTCGATAAAAGGGCATATGGTCCGCAAATTTACTCATCATCACTTGAGCCAACAACCGAGAGCTGGGAAGTCCCTTATCAATGGGTTGTGCAGGCAACTCAGCTCTCTTAATACCCCCGTAACAGATTCTACAGGCATACTGAAACCGGACATGTTGTTTAACCTGTAAAGTGGCAGGAATCAGGTCGAGTTGTTCTGTAGAAATTTCCTGTATTTTTTCCATAGCTCCTTGGCATAAAGGACACCTTTTTTCTTCTTCCTCAAGATCATATTCAATTCTGACTCTTTCTAAATGATCTGGTAAGGCGTAACGTCCAGGATGCTTTTTCTTCTGCCCTTGCTTAAGGCGTGTTTTGTGGAGATGATTTCCTGTCTTTTCTGATTTTTTCCCAAACTTCTCATGTTTTAAAAGCTTTATCTCGCCTCTTATTTCTTCTATTCCTTTCTTCAACTCTAAGTTTTCTTGCCTTAGCTGAAGGTTTTGTTCTTGAAGCTCTAGAAGCCGCTTCTTTAAATCTGTATTCTCTCGTCGCAGCTGTTCATTTTGATAGCGAAGATCCATGACCTCCTGCTGAAAAAGCATATTCTGTTGCTGAAGATGCTTAATCATAGGAATAAGACCCTCAATAATGTCTTTTAAGGCCTCAACATCGTTGGGAAGGGCATTACGACTATATGTTTTATCAAGCCAGGAACTTTTCATGCTGTTATTGTTTCCCTGTTAATAAAGAACATGTTATTTCCAAATTATTCTATTGGCAATACCTTATTGATCTCTTTTTCTTAGCTTACATACTGATAGCTAAGTTCTTTAGCTTTTCCAATATCCCAACAATTTAACCCTTGTATAAAGGTCTGTAAGTGGTAGGAACTCATCTCAAGGCTAGGAGATGAAAAAGAAGAGGGTAAAATAAAGTTTCCTTCCTCTAATTTCTTCTGCCACAAGCAAAAACCATTGGTTTGCCAGTATAAGATTTTTACAATGTCCTTTCTCTTATTGTAAAAGACAAACAAATGTCCACACAAAGGATTCTGCTGCAAAATATTTTTAACTAAAACGGCAAGAGTCTGAGATGATTTCCGCATATCAACAGCCCTGCTTGCTAAATGAATTTTGAGATGAGAAGGAATAAGCATTTTTTACCCCACCAAAGATCTTATCAAGGTTCCAGTTTCTTCCCAACTCCCTTCTGTCTCAAGTTTGAGAGTATGACCTTGAGTAAAGACAATCTCTATCTTTAAAGCAGAAGTCTCTTTAATTCTTCTTAAGGGCTCAATATCTATAAAAGACATGGGAAGAGCAGAGACTTTCTCAAGGTTAGAACACCCTCCCCTTGTATTCAAAGGAATTCCAAGCCGTTTGCCCCATGTAGATAACGTGGCTCGGCAAATCTTATGATCTCGGGCATAGTCCTTTTGAAGCATACCGCTTTTTAAAAAATCATCTATGATTTCTTTCCAATTCTCAGCTGATCGTCTCTTACTCTTTGTCATAGGCTCTCTCCTGGTATTTACTAAACAAAAGCCTATAATTTTAAACGCTACTAACTCTATAGGCACTTCCTCTGACGCTCACAAGCTAACGAACTTACAGCCTGGGACCTTGCGAAGGTTACGTGGGTGTTGTGCTGTATAAATATTTTATATGCGACCTTTTAAAAGGTTTTTAGGTCAATATTTTATACATAACCATGGGCAGGAGAGGGCTAAGTAATTTCTTCTTAGGTACTATACTTAAGAAATTTTTCCTAATAGATACACTCAAAGGCCTCCTCCATTATCGCCACATAAGGCTTCTGATTCCTATGTAGCTTTACAATTTTGGTAAGCTAGAGAGTAGTTGTTAGTTTATCGAACTCAAACTTAAAATAAGGAGATAAAAATGAATATAATAAAAATAAATAAAAAACCAGCCGGATCTTCTAGAGCTTCTGTGATGAAAAAAGACAAAGGCTCGGAGGTAACTCAAGAAAAATTCAATAGCTACATTCCAGAGCACAACATTTTTTCCATACGGGTGCTAAACACTTCTTTAGCAATTCTATGCACGGTTTTTTTATCCGCTTGTTCAGTTGGTATGGCATTAAAGGGACAGAAAGAGCCTGATTTGAGTGTGATAAAAAAGGATGTGCATCGTTCAGATGTTGAACTTCAACTTGGAATGCCAATTAGGACGAGTACAGATGCTAATGGACAAATCAAAGCCATTTATGAATATGAAGTTGGCAAAGAGCCAAGTGCCGGGCGCGCGATTGCTCATGGGGCGATGGACGTTTTAACTCTCGGAATTTGGGAAGTAGTGGGGACGCCTATCGAAGTCTTAAAAGGAGACACGATTCTTCTTACTGTTACGTATGATAAAAATGGTCGTCTTATTTCTGCCAATCCTTCATAAGGTGAATTATTGGAGATAGAGAGCATTCCTTCTCAAAAAAAGTAAGGCCGGCCACTCTACAAAAAATGAATAATATTAACAAAAAGGAAAAATAAAATGATAAAACACGAACGTAAAAATATAGAAAAAGTGATAAGACTATCTGTAGCATTTATATCTACATTACACTTATCAATGAGCACTGCTCTATGTGGTCACTTTGAGTTAGATAGTATTGATAAAGAAACACATAAAATACGTTACAATAGTTTACCCGCAGTTGAAGAGAGTGATGCTCTCTTAAAGGGTTCCTCTCAATTCAATTCTTTCTTGAATGAAGCAGAAGAAATCGTAACACGTTATGAATTGGAGCCTGCAGTTGGATTACGTCTAATCCACCGACACTTTACACTTGATGAAGGTCAGTTGATGGCAGAAGAATATGATAGCATAGATAATGTGCCTTCATTAGTAACTTATGCTCATAAATTCGAAGAGGCGGAAGCAAAAGGAGCCATTCCTGCGAGCTGGATGTTTTCAGGTAGTTCTCAAGACGAGATTTTACTTTTTGAGGCCTCAAATGATCCAGCAGTTAAGACTGGAAGCCTAAAATTACAAAACTCTCCCGAGTTTTTTGATGAAATGGGTAAAATACTAACAGAGAATAATCTTCACCATCTCTTATCTGTAGCTTTACTTAAAAGGGATTCCCTCGTAGCAGAAGAAAGTCATATCTACATGGAGGTGAATTCTCGTCATGAGCAAAAAAGTGTTGTGCAAATCTGGGATGGCACTAGCGATTCATCAAATACAATTAGCACCTCCTGGGCGTTTAAAGGACCCCGCCAACAAAAGTGTTGGCCTATAATGAAGTGTATTTGGGTTCCTGATTACCCTAAAGGAGCTCATCGCTATCTTCTAGTAGATCACACTTGGAAACAATATAAATAAAACTACCATTACTCACCTTTCTTATAAAATCTACCCTAATTGAATAAAAAATAGGGAAGGTGAGTAATTACTAAATTTTGGAGACATAATGAAAAGAATTTATTTAAAAAAGGGGCTATAGAAGTTAAAGAATCGGACAATTCAGAGCTTTGTAGGTAGTGAAGAACTGATTCCAGGGCGCAAAGCATATGAGCTGCTCTTGATCCTCCGTTTGAATTCAAGTGGAGGAACGTTTAAGGTTCTCTGCTGAAGTGAATATTCTCTTTTATAGGCAAAGTATTTACGCTCAACCTTTCGCAACGCGGCCTTGGGGTTTATTCCTTCTACATAAAGGGATAGGCTGTGCTGGTGGACGTTTTTGGTACTCAAGGCGCTCATAACCATGGCCGCCAGAGTTTTTTGTCTTGATCGATGGATAGAAAAGTGTTTTGCTATTTTATGAGTAAGAAGATGTAGTTTTTCACTTTGAAATCCTTTCTTTGATAAGGAATGATTCCAAAATTTAAATTATTTCTTCTTGCTTTTCAAGTCACTATAAAAAAGTGACGGGTAGTGTAGACTACGTCTATTTATCCACTTGAAAAGAACTTCTACAGCTTTACATCTAAAGATTTCTACGCGAGATTTATAGTGTACCTGTGCTCTCTTTTTTTGAGAATTTAAAGCAATTGAATCAAGTATTCAACAGAAGGGGTAAAAACTTTCAATGGCGGATCACGAACTCGAAAGCGTGCGAAGAATCAAATCATAGACCTTCAGATTATAAATCATTGTTTTAGAGGTGCTTCGCGTTCTTTTTAGATGCATAAAAATTCGTTTTTTATTGTGTGGTGGGGGAGTATTTTCTGAAGTGTGTCAGTCTGCTAGAAAAGGATCTAGCGTAATGAAGAAAAAGGACTGACAAATGAAGATAGAGAAAGAAAAACCCTCCTTTGATTTTGAGGTGTTTAAGAATCAAGCAA
>JACDGE010000089.1 GCA_013815465.1 Alphaproteobacteria bacterium
GAGCAAACTTGTGTAAAAAATTATCCACCAAAAACAGAAAGGGCTCAAAACCCACTCTCAAAAGAAAATAATAAATTCTTGGAAGAAGGTCACTGTTTTTATCTGACAGTCATGCTTCCTTTTTTTATTGTGGAAAAAAATTACTTATAAACAATATGTTAAGAAATTCCTAAAAACTCTTTCATCCAATTTAAATGTATTTTCTAAAGAGTAAACCCTTTGGGCTAAGTCGACCCAGGCACCTTACCCTGGCATATTTTGCGTATGTAAAGGCTAAAAAATTCCAACTACGCTCATCTCAATGCCTCTTTTTCACAATTCGTAATGAGGGGGAAGGATCAAATAAGCAGCATATAAAGCACTCTTATTTGATTGTTTAGAAAATCAGGGGTGTTTTGGAAACCTTAGTGCACCCACAAAAAATGGAGACTATTATGAAAATGAAACTACTGACGTCATCTACAATTGTTGCTCTCGCTATTTCGCTGCCTCAAAAGGTCCAAGCTATGGAGGATGACTGTGAAAGCACACATTTCCACACACATCGGCGGACAACCCAGATAATCGTAGTTGATCATTCCAACAAAAGCCCTTGCAAGCTACAGGTTCAGGATGTCGTTGACAATATGCTGCAAGCTAATCACGTCATCCAGATCGTTACCCCCGTCACGAAAGAAATTATCGAATACATGGTTTCTCCACGGACGTGGGGAGAATCTGTCTGGAGTTACTAGGGGGGAGAGCCTGATCGCCACAAATACATGCAATTTGCGTTTGTCGTATTGGATGGTTTCTCATGGGTCTCCAATCTTGTCGCTAAAGCCGTTGGGAATTATCGTGCGAGGGCGTAAGAAAATATGACTTATCTGTCTTTCTACTTATTCTGCAAGGCGTTCCGCATGAGTCGGAACACCTTGTTGGAACAAAAAAGATTCCCAGAATCCCAGATTTAGCTCAGGAAACACCAGAAGAACAAAGGGCTGTAAATTTTTTATTTGGCTGTCCTAAAGGACAGATTTTTACACGGTTTTCCGAGTAAATTATTAAAATATTAAAAATAAATAATGGTTCTATTTTTATTAGATTAATAAACAACTGATTAAGGAAAAAATATAATGAAAAAAGTATCTAGATCATTAAAAGAAGCAAAGAGTATTTTGTTGCACCTATTCATTGTTCTATCTTTTATCAGTTCACGTACATTGGGAATGGAAGAAGAGCCCTACAATTCCTCTTCACAAATTACGATACACAACAAATCTGCAACCGATTCTGAGAAAGAAGAGCCCTCGTTCAAAGCGTTAGACTCGAGCGACAAATACAAAGAATATGATGAAGAAGGAAATTTCGTTAGGAAAGCCCATTCTACATGGAATGATTACACATATTGGTGGAATTATGCACCACGTGACAATGTGGACTACGCTTGTCATTATGTTAGGTTTTCGGTTGATATTTGGACAAGGTATAATGGCATCACGATACCTTATGATGATTTAATAAAGGCTTTGAATTATGCGCGCCAAGCTCAAGATTATGCGACGAAAGCTAATATTTTTCCTCATTTACAAAATATAAATATAGATATTAATGCCATTAATGCAGTCAAAACTACTCTTGAAAAAGAGGTATGGAATTCCAGATTTTTTGGTTTGGGGTATTATATTCCTTTGAAAAATACGGTCGTTGCAGGTGCTAGAAAACCTAAAATCCCCTTTATGAAAACAAAGAGAGTTTTGGTAGCTGGAAATTATCACTACCGTCCACTTTATAAAGGGTCTCTTGGAATTGATGATAGAGACATTTCTGCTGTTATAGGAGTAAGTTTTTTTAAAACAAAAGGTTATATGACGAATACCACATTCGATTTTTGGGAACTTGGAGAACATGAACGCTTTGTACCCCTCTTTCCTTTGTATGCTCGCCATGGATCCCCTATGTTGTTCTTTTTTAATTGTTCAAGTGTAGATTCTTATTCATTGTATATTTTCGAGAATTATTATAATACAATAGATAAATATAAAAGGATAACGCAAAATATTACAAAAATAATTCTTTTAGGAATTGGGAATGGATTAATAGGAGATCTAAGCAAAATTGAGAAATTTAAATCAAAATCTAATCTTTTTATATGCGTGTCATCCGCCAAAGAAACTTATCAAAAAAATTATGTTACCAACATGGTATATGCTTATGTTTTGGAGGATGAACAAAGGATCAAGGCAACTCAAAAGCAGTACCTTATAGAAAAGCCAAAGACTGAGGAATATATCTTTTTTAATAGAAATAATGAAGAGGCCCCCCTCCAGACTGGAGAGATAAACCTCTAATGCTGTGCTCTGAGAAACTTACTTAACGAGTAATTAAAAATTTATTTTACAAGGAGATAAAAAAAAGAAAAATTATTTGGTACCTCAAAAAAAGTAATGAGCGTTTTATTAAACATAATCGTTGTTCTATCTCTTAATTCTCCTCCCACAAGAGGAATGGAAGTAGAGGGCGCTGAATCAAGAAATCTATCTTCACAGGCGCAAATTACGAAATGCAGCCAACCCACTTCCTATGCGGAGAGGGGGGAAGAAGAAAACACACCCGAAAAAAAGAGACAAATAAAAGATACTGTTAATAACATAAATTATAATTAACACATTTATTATTATTTAAAAATATATTTCATTAGTTACGCTAAAAAACGCCTCCTACTTATATTCTTTTTACGTTACGGAGGAAGGTAAGAATGTAAATCATGAATCTCTGTCAGCCCCATTAGATGGTCGGAACAAGAAAAAAATATGAACGTATATCTCCCTATCCTCAAAACCTATATGGGCCACGATTCGTTTAAAGGTACTGCCTATTACCTGCGTATGACTGCAGATGTGTTTCCAGACAGTTTTGACAGCATTCTCACTTGTTAAGAATCCTGTTTTGGTTTAATTGAGGCAGATTTAGGTGGATAAGGAAGAACTTTCTTCCAAACAGAAGGGCTAAAATAAAGACAAAAATCTCCCTAATCAAATGGAGGAGGAGTCTGAAGTTGTGTCCAATCCCTGAAAAGGCTGCATTGATTTTATCACTCGAGGTTCCTTTAAAGTAATTTCGTCCCAAATGGCCATCATTGTTGAGATGTCCGATAACAGGTTCAATAGCAGGGGTCTGCTCGGCATCTTGGATTATGAGGCCAAGGAAGGCAAAGCTCATTAACCGCCCCCACCAGTCTCTTTGGAAAGAGTATGATGTTTCTCCTTCTTATTTCTATACTTTTTACACCACGCAATGTGCTCATCTACAGCATCTTCAAAAGCCTCTTGGACTGCCTTTGCTGATTTCCCTTGGAAGGTTACAAGATCATTAATGTTAAAGACTTTCCCATGAAAAAGATTGTTTTTTTCCTCAAACTCAAAAATCCCTACATATCCTTTGTATTGTAGCATGACCTAATCTCACTCTTCCTTGTAAAAACCCCACATAACATTTGAAGGCTTTAAGCCGAATTCGTCAAGTGGGACATCAAAAAATCTTTGTTTAAGAGCAGCGCAAACTTCCCTGATTCAAAAATCCCCATGCCGTTTGGAAGATTTCCTGTGAATTGATTGTCGGGCATTGGTGCCATTTCTAAATTATGTCGCAAAGAAGTAGCAACATACGAAGATTTTAACACCATCAAAAGACTTCATAGCCACCTAAGGTAATGAAAAAATATATTTTAAAGCATATAAAAAGAACTAGATAGATGTCCTAATCTATGATTTATAATCAGAAGGTCGTAGATTAGGGAATGCACTACCATTTTATAACTTACCTTCAGCAAACTCCGCCTGGTAAAGTTCGTTTGCTAATTTAGCATCTTCAGCAAGGTCATATTTTTTATTAGCTTCTTCCACCATGTGTTCTGCTAAATTCCAACGTTCATCCTCTGCATGCTGAATAGCCGTAGAAATATAGGCATTAGCCTGTGATGTATAAATAGTCTGATTATCCACAGCGTTTTGAGCAACTTCCGGAACAAATTTTGCTATAGACTTTTTGGATTTTTTCTCACTATTAGAGAATAGATTTTCTTGAAGTACGTCCTTTTTATTGTTTATTATATTATCAAGAGCGGAAATTTTTCTTTTTTCTTTAAGTGAATTAATATTTTTTGATTCTACTTTTTCAAAACTCAAGCCTAGCTTTTGAAGTGCAGCCTGAGCTTCTGTATGTCCTTGTTGAGCTGCTAAAGTAAGCCATAGAATAGCTTGAGAATCATTTTGAGTCGTTCCTTGACCGGTTTGATACCTCATTCCAACCTCATATAGAGCATCGGGATATCCTTGTTCAGCAGCATGTGCATACCATGTAAATGCTTTGGTATGGTTCTTTGGTAGCCCCCTGCCATTAGCCCACATACATCCAAGAGCATGTTGAGCAGGAGCATACCCCTGCTTAGCAGCTGTTGCATATGCGAAGCACGCATTCACATCGTTCATGCCTAACACTTCACCTGCAGCATACATCTTGCCCATTAGAAAACTTCCTTCTGGATCTACAAAGCTAGCCCTGAGGAACCATTTGTGGGCCTCTTGATAGTCTTGCTGAACCCCTTGACCTCTTTGATATATCTCTCCAATGTAAATTTGAGCTTTGGCTTGAACTTTATGATCTCCTTCTTGTTCAGCAGCTTTTTTGAACACTTTGAGTGCCCCTTCATAATCCTGATTTACTTCTAAAACCATCATACCCAGAAGAATACTAGCAAATGGGTACGTAGCACTCGCCTCAGTGAAATACTTTTGAGCCATATTATAATCTTTCTGAACCCCTTGACCTCTTTGATACATTTGGCCAAGACGAGATTGAGCTTCTCCACGAACATGAAGATCTTTTTCTTGTTCAGCAGCTTTTTTAAACAATTTAAGTGCCTTATCATAGTCTTTTTTTACTCCTTCACCTGTTTGATGCATCATTCCAAGGTAAATTTGAGCTTCTGCTGTTACGACTCGCTTAAATTGTCCAGTTTATCACTGAATCATCTCGCGTTAATTTAGGTCTTGGAGAAGAATGTCCACTCAAAGAGTCTGGGACGTAAGGGTTACCCCTGCGCCCGTAGTATG
>JACDGE010000090.1 GCA_013815465.1 Alphaproteobacteria bacterium
CTTTGAAACTGAATGGTATTTCTCTTCATAGCTAGCCTCCTGATAATAAGAGTTTATCTCCTAGCTATCATACCTCCAAAATTATACTGAGTATAGTGCGTAATCAGGAAATATTATATTAAAAAATCGGATGAAATAATAAATAAGGTAAAAAGTGAAAGCTATAAGAATTTATTCTTTTTTGTAAAGGCATGGATGTTATGTGAAATGGAAGAGTATAAGTTAGCTCATCAATCCATTAATGAGGCCGTTCAACAACTCGATAAAGAAGAGAATCTCTCCCTCAAAATCTATATCAAGAATATGAAGGCTTGGACCGATTGGAAAGCTGAAGATTATGAAAGCGCTTATAAATGGGCAGTTAAGGCCCGAGAAGAAGCCTTAGATTTTTTTGATAATGAAAATACGGATTCTTTCATTTGGTCGACTGTCGTTATAGGCGTGTATAAATTGAAGAAGGGAGACCTTGTGGGGGCAGAAGCCGCCATTAAAGATAGCCTTGTAAGACTTGAAAGAGAGTATGAAGGTCCATCTGTGGTGGATGATCAAGCGTATTCTCATACAGTTCTTGGCGACATATATACATGTAAAGGAAAATTACTTGAAGCTAAAGCAGAATATCAGACAGCTGAAAAAATATATAACAAACTATATAGGAAGAAAGAAGGTGATGGCACTAGTGAATTATATGTTAGTTTTGCAATATTAGGTGCAAAACTAAAGGATGATTTTTTAGCAAAACACTATCTTGATATCCATAAAAAATATTATGGTCCTGATCACAAAGGAACGCAAAAAATTCTTCAATTTTTCCGTGATAATAATATAGAGTTTTTATAAAAAGAAAATAAGTTCAATTTATTCTTTAAACTTATCAATTAGCCATTCTGCATACAGATGATCTATTTCACTGTTATGATTTTCTAAGGCGTGAACATAAACTTTTTTGACGCAAATCCAAAATTGCTCCAAGTTTGGCTCATATTTTATATTTTTAAAATGGTTTGAGACAATATCCATAGTTTGATGCAGAAGAGGCACGAGCGTGGGAAAGGCGATCTGAACCTTAGCGGACTGCAGACCCGTTGTTTCTTCGTGCTCTGAGGTCTCTATAAAGTCGGATAGAGTGCATCCTAAAACTTCTGCAAGTGCGTATAATATATGCAGTGTGGGGTTCTTTGATTTGCCCTGGAGAATGTTACTTAATGCACTTCTATTGAGCCCGGCTCTTCTCTCAACTTCTCTAATGCTTAAATTAGATTTCAGCAATTGAGATTTAAGTTTGCTCTGTAAATGATTTATATTTTTCATATTGGATTAAAAATTTCTTAATTCGTTGATTTATCAATTAAAATAATTGTTGCTGAAAAATTCCCAGCGTGCTATGCGTAATAATACGCTATTGCCTACATATAGATACGCATAAAAGCTTATCTGTTGATAGTAATAGAAAGTCCAAGATAAGACAACTGAAGTTTTCAAAATGAAGTTTCTGGATAGAATCTATGTGGTTAGGCCTTGGTTTCTCACGCGACGCGTGAGAAAAGCCCGCAGAGGGGCACAATTTACTCTGCATACTAGCCTCCCGGAGCAAGAGCGTTTCATACGTTCTTGCTCTTGAGAAACGAAAGAAGAGACAATAAAATAATAGTAATAACTATAAAACATCATTAAAGGCTGTAAAACTTAAAAAATAATTAAGACAGCGAGGGTTATGCAGGGCAATGACCACCTTTTTCCATATGATAGTCAAAGAGAAGATTTAGCTACCATTGGGGGGGTGAATTTTACGCCCCGGGAAACGGACATCCTCTCTTGTATTGTAAGTGTGCGAAGCACGAAGAAAATTTCTTGCCTGCTATCAATATCTCCCTACACGGTTGACTCCCATATATGTAACATCAAGCTAAAGCTCAGAGTCAACTCAAAGGAAGGTATTATTGATTTTATTGAACAATCCCAAACACTTTCTCTGATAAGAAAGCATTATGTGCATTTATCAATTCATGCCGCATTTGAAAATTGTTTAAGAAAAATCGCCAAAGAGAAAAAGGCAACCAAACAAATTTGTTTAATTCTCTATGGGGAAAATCAAGAGCAACAAGACATTTTGCGTCTTCAACTTTCCGATCATTTAAAAAAAGCAGGTATTGATGCAAAATTTAAGAATAAAAAAAACAACAATTATGAAAACACAAAAGAGTTAAAAAATAAAGTCCAGACCCTCCTTATTCTTTTGGAGGTGGGGGGGCAAGAAAAGATTCCCAAAGAACTTTTTCCCCTTGAATATATAAATTTTTCTGAGCATCAGAACTATTATTTTTTTGTTTGTGCAATCCTTAAAAAACTTCTTTATCCACTTGATTTTAGAAATCATTTTCAAAAGTTTAGTCAACAAGCGGCAGGTCTGGAGAAGACTCTTAGTGAGTTACCTTTTTCTCGTGCAAATAAAATTCTAGAAAAAATAAAAAAGAACGTACAAAATAAAAAAATGAAATTTTTAAAAAACAAAAAATGGTATTTGGGCTTTGTTATTTTTAGTATTCTTCCCTGGATGTGTATACTTCCTTCTTTTAAAGGAAATCAAGAAGTGCAACAGTTTCAAAAACATCTAGATTTAGAGATAGAAGAGCAAAAAGGCGTTCTCATTCGTTCCGATTTACCTATCCCTGTACACGCTGTTCTTCTTGAGAGATCTGAAGAACTGATCCAAATAAGCGAAAAGCTTAAGGGTGCAGGCGCTATTGAAACCATTGCCCTTGTGGGTGCAGGGGGAATCGGAAAAACCATCCTGAGCCGCCAGTATGCTCGGCGGCAAAAAGCTCAGGTTATCTGGGAGATAAATGCGGAAACCCCCGAAAGTCTTAAGTCTTCCTTTGAGGATTTGGCACAACTCCTTGCGATAACAGAGAAAGATCAAAGAATTTTGGTGGGCTTTCAAGATATAAAGGGTTCTAAAGAAAGAGAGAAAAAGCTCATTCAATTTGTAAAACACCATTTAAAGGCTCAGTCAACTTGGCTTTTGATCTATGACAATGTTGAAAAATTCCAGAATATCCAACCCTATTTTCCACAAAATGTTGAAATTTGGGGAGAGGGAAAAGTTATTATAACAACTCGCAATAGCCATATTCAGAACAATAAATATGTAAACTCTATCATTCAGATCAAAGAACTTACCTCTCCTCAAAAATTAACCCTTTTTATGAAAATTGCAACAAATGGAAACCCAAGCCATTTTACGAAGTTGCAAGAAGAAGAAGAAGAAGCCAAACAATTTTTAGAAAAAATCCCTTCCTTTCCTTTAGACGTTTCTCTTGCAGCCTATTATTTAAAAACAACCAATATTTCATATGATTTGTTTTTAGAAAACCTCAATAAAAACAAAAATTCATTTCAAAACACACAAGAAAAGATTTTGAAAGAAGCAGGAGATTATATTAAAACGCGTTATGGCATTATTACACTATCTTTGCAGAATCTGATAAACACCCACAAGGATTTTAGCAATCTTTTATTATTTTTAAGCCTCCTCGACTCTCAACATATTCCAAGAAGTTTATTAGACACCTATCAGAATGACATTCATATTATGGATGATTTTATTTTTGATTTAAAAAAATATTCTTTCATTACAAACGACTCATTATCTGCTTCATCCCGGGGTTTAACGTTTTCTATACACCGTAGTACGCAAGAGATCATCTTGAATTATCTTATTAAGCTATTGGATCTAGAAAATAACCATGACTCCCTTCAAATGATTGCCAAGAGTTTAGAAAAATATACCGTTGAACGTATAGAGAAGGAAGATCTTCTAAAACTAAGGCTCCTTGTCCGTCATTGTGAAATGTTCTTGAGCCATAGGAACTTGTTAACAAAGAAGATGAAGAGCTCTCTCATTGTTGAATTAGGAGGGATTTACCTATCTTTAGGAAATTACGAAAAAGCCAAACAGCTTCTTGAAGGGGCACTCACACCCGCAAATCAAAAAAATGTTCCTTATCTCAGTAAAGCGAGAGCTTTGTCCTACCTTGGAAATGTTTACGGAGACATGGGAAAATATGAAAAGGCACAGAGTGCCCTCGAACAAAGCCTGCTCATTTACAAAAAATCCGTTCCTGAACATTCTACAGGCATAGCACGCACGCTGGCCTCCCTGGGAAATGTCCATAGAGACATAGGAAATTATAGAAAGTCCAGGGATTTTCTTGAAAAAAGTGTTCTCATTTATCACAAAAACCCTTCCAACAATCCCCTAGGAGAGGCATGGGCTTCGGCATGTTTAGGAATTGTTTATACGATTTTAGGGGAGTACGAAAAAGCAAAGAATCTACTGGAACAGAGCCTATTAGCTTACAAAAAATATCCTTCCAAAAACGGTGTTGGTGTCGCTTGGGTACTCGCCCACCTAGGAGATGTGCATGGGCAACTTGGGGAGCATGAAAAAGCCAAAGCTTTATTAGAGCAAAGTATCATTCTTTACGAAGAGCATTTTCCTGAGGGTCATATCAAGATGGGGTGGGCCCTATCTACGTTAGGAGAGGCTTATAGAGCTCTTGGAGAGTATGAAAAAGCCAAGGACGCACTTGAACAAAGCCTAAAGATTTACAAAAAGCATCTTTCAGAGAATCAAGTTGTCATTGCTGGAATTTTAGTCTACTTGGGTGCCGTGCATAAGGATTTGGAAGAGTATGAAAAAGCCAAGATGTTACTTGAACAAAGTCTGCTCCTTTACACGCAACATTTTCCCCAAGATCATAATGAAATTGCTTGGGCATTAGCGCATTTAGGTGATATCCATAGAGTAATGGGTCAATATGAAGAGGCAAAGGCATTGCTTGAGAAAAGCCTTCTTATGTACAGGAAATTTTTCACGAAAGATCATGTGGAAGTTGTCTGGGCTACAAACTGTCTAAAAAAGGTATTCCAAGAATTGGGGGAGCACGGGGGAGCTCAAAAAGAAAAATTTTAAATGTTCAAAAAAATTCAAGATAGGGGGATTTCAAGAAAATAATAATCAAAAACACCAGATCCCAGGGTTAAGGCGTAGAAGTATCAGATGTTATAATGCTGCTCTTA
>JACDGE010000005.1 GCA_013815465.1 Alphaproteobacteria bacterium
GTATCGCTTTAATCGACGGTTTATTCTCGAAGACATGATTCCAAGGCTGGCTTATGTCTCTCTTAGGACCCCTCCTATGCCAAAAAGACTTCTTGTTTTAACTGAGAATCGTTGGTAATCAGATAAAATTATATACATTTTTTACACTGTGATTGTCCTGGGTTATCGCCTTCGCGGGAATGACGCCAGGGGGGGGATCACTCGAAAGGCGGGTGACAGTGTCAAGATTTTTTGTCTAAATAATCAAGCAGTTGTTCCATGCAGACAGTGGTTGTTGCTGGGTCTTCACACCCTCCGCTGTCATCCCGGCCTTGAGCCGGGATCTATCTAAACTTACTTAAGGGTGGAAAACTTACCTAAATTATCCCAGGAGAACCCTAATGAACGACACAGATCTCACGCTAGAAATCATCGGAAAAGGCGACTCCATCACTCCTTTTTCGGCACGGGAGTGTACCCAAACCCTCTCCCCCATCCCTCAAGGAATTTTGAGACGCACCATTAATGGGGTATTGGTCTGCGTGGCACATAAAGGACACCGGAAATTTCAATCCACCCTAACATGTCGTGATAAGGCTGCGCCTGCCTTTGAAGGAGCATGGAAGGGGACGCTGCTAAAGGTGGGGTGCATTCAATCCATCACACAGATTGTTCCTCGGTCGACTGAAAGAGTGCAACTGGAAAGGGAGGGGATCTCGATCCATCTTTACGAATCGTCAGGAAAAACCTGGCCTGTACAGGAAGTGGCTGACTGCTGGGTTCCCCTCCCTCGGGATTTTCCAGGAGGGTTCCTGACCTATCGTCCCGTGCTCTTGATGATGGTGAAAGAGTATTCTTTGGAAACAGATGAATGGGGGCTTTCTGTGGGGTGGAAACTGGAGCTGGAGGAGGTGTGAGTCCTGTTAACTGAACTCAAGTCGCCTGTTGCAACTCACCACTCGCCAAGGCTGCTTTCTTCTTCTTCTTCTGCTCTCGGGTTTCATAGAAGACAATATAAAGAGTTGAAGGAACAATGATCAGCGCGCCCAACAAGGTACTGGTCGCTGGAAACTCTTGGAAAATGATGAATCCGAAAATGGCTGATAGCATCAATTCCACATAGCGAAAGGGCTGTAAGGCAGAGACTTCCGTTGCGGCGAATGCCTTGAGCAAACAAAATAGAATCAAACTACCGCCGCCGCCTAAGAGGGCAAGAAAGCCAAGTTCTTGCAGCGTGGGGGTTTCCCATGTCAAAAGAGCTGGGATCAACCCTAAAACGGCTGTTCCAAGGGCTGAGAAAAACAACATGGAGAGAAGGCTTTCATCTTCCGTTAAAAGCTTTTTATTAATAATATCGAGAGAGGCAAACATAACCGTTGAGGCAACGAGCGCGAAAGCCATAGGATTAAAAGCAGCCCCTGATGGGTTCACACTGATCAAAATACCCCCGAATCCAATAAGAGTTGCAGCCCACCGTTGCCAGCCCACATGTTCTTTTAAAAAGATTTTAGCCATGGGGAGGATAAAAAAGGGAGTTGTAAAGCTGATGGTAGTTGCCAGCGTTAAGGGCAAGGACGCGACGCCATAGCACCATGGGGCCATTGCTAAGACAAGCAAAAGAGAACGTACAAAGTGAACCCTCGGGTACTTGGTTTGAAAGGATCCTTTGCCTCGTGCTAGCATAAACGGGAGGAGCCAGAGCGCGCTGAAGAGGAAACGGAAAAAGGCAACTTCTAGGCCAGACAAACGACCGCCCACACATTTTATGAGAATATCATTTGTATTGCTGATGATGCAGACAAAAACCATCCAAAAAATCCCCTGAAGGAAACCTTTGGAATTAAACCAAGAAGCGCTTTGAATATTCATTTTTTAACCAATGTCCTTCAATTTATTGAAAAAGAGATCCTGGATCAAGCCCGAGGTGACAGTGTCATATCGGGATGACAGTGTCATATGTTGTACTCTCTATAATAACCATCTCGTTTAAACCGTACATCGTTTGTTGTAGAGACGACATCCCCTCCGATGTCATCCAGGCCCCCGCCTTCGCGAGGATAATCCGGGATCTAAAAAATCCTAAAATAAGGATAACCGAAGGATGACTGAATAATCTTATCAGTAATGCAATATATCTAATCATCCTTTTACCATCCGTCAACTCTTTTATTTTGAGGAAACGACTTGCCCGTCTGAGAGGTCAGAGCAACACAGTATAAGGAACCCAAAAAAATGAACATATACTTGAAATTCCTAAATCACAGCGCATCTAACGATAGTATGTCTATCTTTGACTTAGAAATCGTCCAAGAAGAAAATTGTTTTGCAAAAGCCCGCCTGATTGTTGATGCATTAGAGCCCCTTCCTCAGGCTGAAACGGAGGGAATCATCGTCACCGAAAATCAAGAAATTCTTTTCAAAGGTCGGCTTGTTGGCAGCCCTGTTAAGCTAGAGGGAGCCTTTGCAGAAATTGAGCTTATCGCTAAACTTTCTGATTTTTCAGAGAAAATCACTGCCCTCCAAAAGAAAAGTCGGGTTCACCCTTATTGGGATGGGTTGTGGGTCCGTCCCGACAAACATAATAATTTCCAGGAAATGCAGGATGTTCGGACGGCTGCGCTCTTTTGTGAACCCCTGACGGGGGAGCTGTCCCATTCGGATTGGTTTGAGGGTCGGAAGACCCTTGATCTCACCCATAAATTTTTTGAACAAAGTTTGACTATTAAACCTGTCCGACAACCTCTGCAAACGTGTACGGTGAATATCCACGCCCATTGGGTTCAGTGGAATCGGGGGATCAGTAATCTGGGGCATCAGCTGAGCAGGGCTTTCCCCCAACTTAAGATCAGCACGTACACGGAAAAAGCGGTTCTCGAAAAATGGCCTGAGCCTCGAAAACGGCTGGGGCGCTCGGGTCTTTGGATTCTGAAGAGTAAGTTGAAACCGGTGAATCCAACGTCCCCCCTTTACCCGCCCTATTCGCCACCTTTGCCGCTGGGTAAAGAAGGGGAAGCTCTCAAAACCTATCGGGTTAAGCGCCATTGGTTTAAGCCCATTCTTTGGGTGCGTTGGCAGACACGGCAAAAACGAAGAGAAACGCTCTCGTTGACGTTAACCCACGATTTCCGCCCCCTTTTCCCGGGGGAGGGGAAGCATAAAACCATAGACTATACATTGCAAAACATTAACCCTGATCCTGATTGTTATGCCTGGGAACCTGACCATTTTTATGGGAAAGGCACGAAAGTTTCCTATCAAAACTGTATTTATAAGTGTAAGTCGGATCACATGTCTCGCCTGCCCTTTGAAGAGGATGAAGGTGTGTGGACCTTTAAAAAGCTCTTTCATACGCCGCTAGGGCATCCGGCACGATCGTCTTTCTTTCTTACCGATCGAGGGTACCAGGCTGCAGAACATGCCATGGAGCGGGCAAAGGTGATGCTTGCAAAAAGTGCACGCTGCTTGGAAGTTTCCTTTGAAGGTTCATGGGATGATTTGCAGGAAGTGACAACGGATACGTCTGTGGTTCTCTCCGATCCTCGTCTACCCGGTGGAATGGTGCGCGGAAAGGTTGTTAAATATGTTTTCCTTGCCAAGGGTGAAACGGGGGAGAGAATCGGCCGCGTGACCCTTTTATGTTCGGCAGGAACGGGAAAAGAGGTACACGTGAAGTCCCATCCAACGCCCGTTTACAGTTCCGATGATTATGGCGAGGAGGGGTATCAGGTCTATGAAAACCAAGTGTGCCAAACTCCCTCGGGTCTTTCCTATTATAGGTACGATGATCAAGGCGCGGTTGAAAGTTATCATGATGGGCCCCTTGTGAAGGGAATTCAGGTGATCAATGGCCCCCATGACCAAGAAGTTGAAATGCGTGAACATTTGTATAAATCACCGGCGGGCTTGCAAAAGGCTCTCTCTCAAATGCCAACGCGCATTCAATTGTTTTTCAAGGACATGCGAACGAAAGAGCGGCTAGATCATCGGATTGTGGTGAGGATGGCAACCCCCTGGTCTGCACCAAGGGGGTTTTAGGGATAGGAGTGGTTAGTAAAAAATACCTAACCCATGTTCATTTCTGTCCCCTCCAGCTTTGTTATCAACATGAGCACCGTTCCTAATAGGTGTAATATGTGTGGAAGGCGTAAACCGTGCGGGCAATTCTGCATCCTGCAAGAATATAGACTTTTCGCCGTCAGCGTATGTTACATGGAGCCTGCAAGTTTGGTCTAGTGTGGCACTAACATGATTGTCTTTCCAATTTCCTGGAACTTCCATTGCCGTAGTCCAATGGCACTTAGCGGGGGCGCCTGGGTAACATGCGCCTACACTCTCACATGTTTCTCTAAAACCTGTGGTGGTCTGACAGTGTCGGTTTGCTCCACAATTCAAATCCACAGCGGCCACTATGCATTTTGTTTTCTCCGATTTGTCCCACGAAGCAGCCGGTCCGCAATTCATAAAATTCGACGAGGGGTCATAGGTGCAGTTAAAGCAATTGTCTTCATCACCAGCCATGGCCTTATCATCGACGAGAGAGTGTGCAAGCAATAAGAGAGTAAAACTTGTGCGTAGGATGGATTTCATTTTTTTTTCCTTTTCTTGTTAAAATGAATTTTACATAGATTAGCTTGCGAATTAACTTTACGAAAAGAAACTTTAAAATTTATTAAAATTATTGTGCAAAATTCCACGCTCACCCAATAAATCTTTTTCGAAACTGGATATAACCTCCCCTTCAGTTTCATCCTGAATTTATCTCAGGATCTAAAAAAACCTCTACAAAAACCCACAGGAGTCCCCCATACGTATCCTCCCCTTTATGCCGCCCGATGAGGGTTATGAACCGCCCACCCCTGAACTCAATCAAGAGGAGGGGGTGCTGGATATTACTCACGTGGCCGAGTGCACCTTGGTGGAAGAGTCGAAAATGGTCGCGGAAACCATTGTGTTGCGGTGCTCCTTGCGTCCTATCCCCCTGCAGAATAAAGCTATTTACGTGCAGCTCATCGCGGAGGGGGAGGCGTTAGAACAGGCTCCGCTTTACCAGGAAGACGCAATTGCCTATGGCTATGAAGGGGAAAGCGCTGATTCGTGTTGGCAAGGGATTGCTCTTGAGTATACGGGTATTGGACGAGGACTCCATAATGGGGAATCCTTTGTGTTCTATGACACCACCTTGCCCTTTGGGAAAATTGAGGTGCCAAAACCCCTGTACATTAAGCCCTTTTCTTGTGAGCTTGCCAACTATCAGGAGCGCCTGACAAGCCTGCCTTCTGGAATGGTTTTAAGGTCACCACCCGGTGTGCTTGATACCCAAATTTTGAGAGGTTATGGGGGATACTACAAACAGGGCATCGTTTTGCAAGACATAAGCCAAGTCTACTACAGCCTCACGTCAACTCATCGGCAAACCAAGGCGCGACTGGTGAATTCTTCGAGCTTATATGAGCAACATACCCCGCCACCCCACGGGGGAAAGGCTTTTGATTATAAGGTACAATTTAATCCTCTGAGTGAAGAGGAATATCTGAGCCTTCCCGGGGCCTTGGCTGCAGGTTATGGACGCATTGTGGTGACGTCCGATATAGGGACGACCGTGTTTACGTCCTTCTTGTGTGAGAGCGTCCCCGGGTTTCCGAATGAGGTGAATGTTTATTATAGCCCTTTTCGACACGGGTGGGCGGGTAACGTGTCAGTTTTCACAGCTGTCGCGCCGGAGAGATCCATTACAATTAAGGACATTTAAATCTTTTAGTTTCTCTGGATGATGTATTATATCAGGTGATTGTTTGCTCAGATCAAGGGTGGAAAACTTTAACTGCTGCGCGTCCCCTTTACGACACCTAGCCCCTAATATACTATTACTCAAGTAGGGGTTGAAGCAAGAATCCTTCCAGCTTCCTCCAACATCATATGGATCAACAGCATTGCTGGCTCCTCCCGTGCAAATAAAAATGCCGAGAATACCGAAAAACATGGGCGCTAGCATAATTTTCTTCATTAAAAAATCTTTTTATTTCATATGTATTTATTTAGCAATACAATAAAATAATTAAAAAATTGTTAATAATAAAATGGACGGATGGTTTGCTATAGAGGAAAAAAGTTTTAAGAGAGATCCTGAATTTATTTCAGGATCTTCATATAATTAATAAGTTATAAAATATACATTTTAATATAATTAAAAAAAAGGAAAAACCCCATGACAATTACATATCGTGCAGAAAAAGGCTCGCCCCTTACGGCCCGAGAAATTGATGATAATTTCAGAGAATTGGAAACCAGGCTCGCTGCAATTGCTGATAATCCCGAAGGGGGTGAATCGTTAGGAAAAATCCAAGTCGAAGGGGACCAAATCCATTTTAGGGGAACCTTTGGGGCCAACTTTGGAACCTTCACCCTCCCCAAGGCCAGCTTGAACCCACGAGGCCCATGGCTTCCTCAAACGCCTTACAAAAAACTGGATGTGGTGACAATTCAAAACGCCGCCGAGAATAGCCTCTCTTGTTGCATTGCGGATCACATCAGTAACGTTTGGGCCCAGGACAGCTCCTTCTGGAAGTCTCTCTTAAGTTTTCCCCAACCCCCTCCCTCCACCATGGCACTCTATGAGAAAGCCTCTCTCCCCGAGTCCGAGCTCATGGGGAAACTGGCTCTTCTGATGGAGGAGAAAGGACCCGCTCTTATTTTTTTTAATGGAAACAATTGGCAACGTCTTATGCAAGGAGAAAACCTATGACAGACCATGATTTAGACATTTTTGCACGTACCGTATTTGGAGAAGCGCGGGGAGAATACAAACACAACGGTCCCGCATCCCTGATCGCGGTGGCGAATGTGATTATGAATCGGCTAAGACGAGCTGGGAAATATGGAAAAACTCTTACCGAGGTGTGCTTAAAACCTCGCCACTTTTCCTGCTGGAATCAGAGCGATCCTAATCGCGCTTTCATCCAACAAGAAAATCTCGAGACCGATCCCCTCTTTCACATCTGCATGGTGGTGGTTAAAAAAGTGATAGGGGGTGCTTGGCCTGATTTGACGCGGGGGGCTGATCACTACCATGCATCCTCGTGTCTTCCCTATTGGGCTAGGCCCGGAAAAGTCAAGCTGCACTTGGGACGGCACATTTTCTACAAATTAGATGAGGAGAGCTAAAGTGAGTTTCTCTCTCTTTCCCTTCGCTTATGCCCTTGCGGAACTCTCGCCTGTCTTGTCCCCATGGATAGGGGGAGAGCAGGGCGAGAAAGTAGCCCATCAAGCAGTGAGTATCGCCCAAACCTTAACGGGTGAAAAAGAGGTGGTGAAAGTCATGGGATCCCTAAAAGGGGATCCTCACCTGTTGGCTAAATTTCAAGAATCCTTGATAAAAATGGATCAGGAGCTGGAATTGGCTATCTATCGTGATCGAGATAATGCAAGGATGCGGGATATCGCGTTGGCGCATGCAGGACGCAGTAACTTACGAGCTGATATTATGGTGGTGTCGGCGGCCTGTGGTCTAATTTCCTGCCTGCTGACCATTACCCTTTATCGTTCCAGTTTGCCGGGAGAAGCGGTAGGGATTATTTCCACCGTTGCAGGCATTTTTGGCTCATGCCTGAAAGATGCTTATGCCTTTAAGTTTGGCTCTTCTCGTGGGAGTAAACTGAAGGATGGCAAGATTTCGGCGTTGTTTTTATCGAAGAATGGATGAGCTAGGGGTCAGTTTTTAGAAATCAGGGATCAGTTATCAGAAAGGTATGATCCTCATGGAGGAAATGACCGTATAGGGATGACGACTGTGTGGAGGTGATCTTGTGGTGGGAAGGCTTGCCGTCCATCTGCTTTTTGGGATAGACTCAAGCATCTTTCAACAAGGAAAGTAAAAATGCTCTTTAGAATGCTCTTCGTTATTCTTCTTCTTTTCCCTCTCAAAGTTGTGGCGTCTCAAACCATTACGGAAGGGGCTCTCATTCGGGATGCGGAAATCGAAGAGATTTTAAAATCCTATATCTCACCCCTTTTTGACGTGGCGGGCCTTAATCCCAATACCATCCGTCTCTATATCATCCACTCAAAAGAGGTGAATGCTTTTGCCATGGGTGGGGGGCGGATTGCGGTAACCACAGGGTTTCTGTTAAAGGCCAGCTCTGCGCTTCAAGTAATTGGGGTGCTGGCCCATGAAACAGCCCACCTTGCGGGTAATCACGTTATTCGTGGGGCTGAAGCCTACGAAAGAGCTCTCTTGCAAGGGCTGCTGGGTACCCTGGGGGGGGTTGCGGCAGGCCTCGCAGGGAGCCCGGAAGCGGCAGTGGGTATTCTCCTCGGGAGTCAAGAATTCGCAAAAAATAGTCTTTTAAAGTTTAGTCGGAGCCAAGAGAACGCTGCCGATCAAGGGGCTACCCGCTTTTTAGACGATTTGGGTTACTCTTCCCAAGGAATGCTAGAGTTTATGCAAATCTTGCGGAAAGATGATATTTTTTCTGATCAGCATTTAGATCCCTATGCTTCAACTCACCCTTTACACTCCGATCGTATTGACTTTTTTCGCAGTCATTTAAGTCGCTCGCCCCATGCACAGAAAGGTCTCCCTCGTGCGTTTGATAACAATTTTGAGCGTCTGCAAGTAAAGCTTACCGCATTCACCACAAGCCCATATATCACCTTGTCTCGGTTCGAATCGACGGATCAGTCCCCGCTTGCCCGATATGGCCGAGCGATTGCGCATTTTCAAAACTCCCACGTTGAGGATTCCTTAAAGGAAATTGATTCTTTGATACAAGAATTTCCCAGTGATCCTTACTTTTGGGAATTAAAGGGGCAAATTCTATTTGAGACGGGTAAGATAAAAGAGTCGGCGATTGCTTATGAGAGGGCCGTTAAGTTTAAACCCCAGAGCCCTCTTTTGCGGGTCAGTTGGGCCCATAGCTTGATTGAAGGGAATGATCCGCGCCAGCTTGAAACCGCATTTCTAGAGCTATTACGGGCAAAAACGGAAGAGCCCCAAAATCCTTTTACCTATCGCCTGCTAGCGGTTTGTTATGGCAAAAAAGAAAAGGTTGATTTGGCGGCTCTCTCCCTCGCAGAAATGGCTCTTGTTGTCGGAGATCTAGAGATGGCAGAACAGCAAGCCAAACGAGCTCTGCACTTTTTGAAGAACGACCCGGCTAATCATAGGCAGGCGAAAGATATCCTGGCAGAGGCAAAGAGGCTGCGGGAAAGCGGTGAGGAAGTAGGGTTTTAGCAGACCTCCTTTTGAAGGGGAGCATTTTCGTACGAGGAAAAGCAAATCCGGTGCCGCCATTGGTGACTTCAGCGAATGCCGAGGGAAGCAACCCAGAAAATCCCAGAAAGACTGGATTGTTTCGGAGCTTACGCTCCTCGCAATGACGACCGTAGACAAATAAATTTATGTGTAGGCTATAGCCTTGATCCGTTTCTCAGCCTGTCATCCAGGTCCCCGCCTTCGCGAGGATGATCCGGGACACGGTAAACGCATCTAAATCGCAGAGAAACTCTTGCTACAAATGGCAGACTTCTTTATAAAACGCCCCACGGGCTTCATCCCCGCGAAGGCGGGGACCTAGGAAAACTCTGACTCAAACGTTGTCCTGGGGCCCCGCCTTCGCGGGGATGACGCTGAGGGGTAATCACTTCTCCTGAAAACCTGTGTGGCGTGGTTTCAGGAGTTCCCTAACATTTAGATGCGTTTACCGTGGGATCCGGGATCTCAAAAAATCAAGGCTTTTTTGGGCTCCCTCTTTTGCGGAAATGATGCTTTTTACCTACACATTAAACAGAAAGTGGAAAATGTCCCCATCTTGAACGACATACTCTTTGCCTTCTAAGCGTAATTTACCGGCTGTTTTGGCACCTTGCTCTCCACCCAGGGCAATGTAATCGGCTGTGGAAATGGTTTCTGCCCGGATAAAACCACGCTCAAAATCGCTGTGAATTTCCCCCGCGCCTTGAGGGGCTTTGGCGCCCTTATGAACAGTCCAAGCGCGGGCTTCTTTAGGGCCTATCGTGAAAAAGGTGATCAGGTTCAAAAGAGCGTAGCCTTCTCGGATGACCCGTGCGAGACCAGTTTCACTTAATCCCAAGCTTTCTAAGAATTCTTTCTTATCTTCCTCTGCGTCGAGAGAGGACACTTCAGCCTCAATGGCAGCTGAAATAATAGCCATGCGAGCTCCTTCCTTTTCAGCATATTGCTTTACCCGATCGGTCAAAGCGTTACCCACTGCTGCGTCTGCTTCAGAGACGTTGCAGGCATACAGAACGGGTTTCGTGGTAATGAGTTGGAGGTTTTGGAGCTCTCCTTTCTCTTCCTCAGAACACTGTAAAAAGCGTGCTGGTTTTCCTTGTCGCAATAGCTCGAGGGCCCGTTCCATCAAAGGATAGTGAATTAAGGCTTGGGGATCTTTGATGCGTACTTTTTTCTCTAGGGCGGGCAAGCGCTTTTCCAAGCTTTCAAGGTCAGAAAGCATTAACTCCGTTTCAATAATTTCAATGTCGCGGAGGGGATCAATTTCACCCTCAACATGGGTAATGTCAGAATTTTCGAAGCATCGCACCACGTGGACGATTGCATCCACTTCCCGAATATGCCCTAAAAATTGATTCCCCAGTCCTTCCCCTCGGTTTGCCCCCCGGACCAAGCCTGCAATATCTACAAATTCGAGTTGGGTAGAGATGATCTTGGCAGAGCTTGCAATGCGGGCTAGATCATCCAATCGTTGGTCAGGAACCCCCACACGCCCGACATTGGGTTCAATTGTACAAAAAGGGTAGTTGGCTGCTTCTGCCGCTGCCGTTGCGGTCAGCGCATTAAAAAGAGTGGATTTTCCCACATTGGGGAGCCCTACAATACCACATTTAAATCCCATTTGATTTGGTTCCTATTGTTGTTGCGAAAATATTTGCATGACCTTTGCTGTATACTGTTCTGGTGAGGTGGTCAACAAAAGTTGGGCCTCATCTGCTAAAAGAGGAAGAAGAAAGTCGAGCCACTTATGATCCTCCTTTGAAAAATTCGATAGCACATAAGAGGAAACGGCGTCCTTATGCAATGGCCGACCAATTCCAATACGAACACGCCAGTATAGTTTACCCAGATGGTCATCCAGGTCTCTCAACCCATTATGCCCTCCATGACCGCCACCTTGCTTCACACGGACTTTCCCCGACGTCAGATCTAAATCATCATGAAAAACAACGACTTGTTCAGGAGGAATCTTAAAGAAGCGGGATGCTTCTGCGACAGGGCGTCCTGACCTGTTCATGTAAGCAAGGGGTTTGAAAGTATAAACTCTCTCACCATCAATATGTCCTTCGGAGAGGAGACCTGAGAACTTAGCCTTTTCGGGAGAAAACCCATAGCTTTTACGGATTTCGTCCATACACATAAACCCCACATTATGGCGGTTGTGGGTGTATTCACTGCCTGGATTTCCAAGCCCTACTAACAGATGCATGTTTTAGGTTCCTCTTACTCGCCCCCACAGCGTCATATACGGCCATAATCTGAATATTTTTTTAGCTCCCGGATCATCCTCGCGAAGGCGGGGACCGGGATCACGCCGTGGTGGTTATGTGTCTCTATAACAAGCAGTGTTTTCAAACCGAACAAGAACGGTTAATGAGTGGCCGCCTTCTCCGCTGTCATCCAGGTCCCCGCCTTCGCGAGGATGATCCGGGATCTAGCTCAGAGGGGTGAAGTCCATATCATTACCCCGTAATTTAGAAAAGTGACGTTAGAAGGGTAACAGCGGCTACTGAAATCACGCCTCTTCGGTTTGCTCTGTGGCGGCCGCAGTGTCTTCAGATTCTTCTTCGCCCGCAACCTTTTTCATAACGGTTGGTGCCACAATATTGGCGATATCCGTATCCCGGTCGGGATAAGCTGCTACCACCCCGTTGGGTAGTTTTAAGCTCGTAAGATGAATGGTGTCATGGATCTCAAGGCCCGTAAGATCAATATCAATCTGGGATGGAATATGATCCATATCAGAAGAGACATCCAGGTTGTGGAGGACGATGTTCAAAACACCTCCTCGTTTAATACCGGGAGAGTCAAGTTCATTGATAAAGTTTAAAGGAACAGAAACCGTAATCTTGCTGTCCTTTGAAACACGAAGAAAATCAACGTGGAGAGGACGATCGGTGACGGGATGGAATTGCACCTCGCGAGCAAGGGCCTTTTCTTTTTTCCCGCCTAAGGAAAGGTCAAAAACTTTAGACAAGAAACCTGTTCTATGGAGTTCTTTATCTAATTGAACCGGCTCTAAAGAAAAGTGAACTGGCTCGCCGTTCCCTCCGTAAAGGACGGCAGGAATACGGCCCGCCCGACGTAAAGCGCGGGAAGCGCCCTTGCCTGTGCCGTCGCGCAATTCTGCATTGAGTTGAGATTGTGTTGTCATTTGTAAGCTCCTTTAATCGATATCAGCATTATTAAGGTCTATTCATACACTAATCAACGCCGTGTGCAAGTTTTTTTAGAGAAACACCGGGTGCATAATGATGACGCTCCTGGGTTAAGCAAACAAAATTGAAACAGATTTTTCAAGACTAATCCGTTCAATGGCTTCACCAAGTAAGGGAGCGAGTTGAATTTGGCGGATTTTTGAGCATGCTTTTACTTTTTCTGTTGCCAAAATACTGTCCGTGACCACAACTTCTTCCAAAAGTGATTTTTCAATCAATTCAAGAGCGGTGGAAGAAAAAACACCATGGGTGACATAGGCCCTTACACTTGCGGCTCCCGCTTCCATAACGGCGTTTGCCGCATTGCAGACCGTACCTGCCGAGTCAATAATATCATCGGTGATGACGCAGTGAAATCCCTTCACCTCTCCGATGACGTTCATCACTTCTGACACACCGGCTTTTTCACGCCGCTTATCAATAACCGCCAGTCCACAGGGAATCCGCTTTGCAAGTGAACGTGCTCTTACCAATCCGCCCACATCGGGAGAGACGATCAAAAGCCCGTCCGGGGGCAAGCGTTCATGGATGTCCTTTTCAAAGAGGGGAGTTGCAAAAAGGTTGTCCACCGGAATATTAAAAAACCCCTGAATTTGACCCGCGTGAAGATCCAAGGTGAGGACCCGATCTGCTCCTGCGGTTGTCAGAATATCCGCCACAAGTTTTGCCGAGATAGGCGTTCGGGGGCCAGACTTCCGATCTTGGCGGGCATAACCAAAATAAGGGAGGCAGGCAGTGATGCGATGGGCTGATCCTCTTTTTAAAGCATCAATGGTGATGAGGAGCTCCATAAGATGATCATTTGCAGGTTTGCTTGTGGATTGGATGACGAAAACATCTTCCCCTCGCACATTTTCTAAAATTTCGACAAATATTTCATCATCAGAAAAAGAGCGAATACTGGCTTTGGCTAAAGGTGTTTTTAAATAGTCAGCAATGTCTTCTGCAAGGGGCCGATTACTATTGCATGCAATGAGTTTCATGGGTTCTTTAACAAGGTTTAAATGTTGAATGGAATGTAACAGGTGTTTGGATGCTTGTAAATAAGGTGGATTTTGAAGCGGTAAGCCTTAGCCGTCGTGCTTATAGAAAGTTTTTAGATCTTGGGCTTGACCCGGGATCTAAAAATCTCCAAATGGGCAATTCAAAAATTTGCCCATTCCCCTTTTTTATGAGAGAATAATGTATAACTCGGAGAGGGAGGTCTCTTATGTTTATCCCAAAAAAGCGGCGGGGAAGACCGCGTCAAAATCGCCCCACAATCGATTCCGGAACGAATGAACTGCAGCAAAAAAGAAGGAGGGCGGTTCATGGAGATCCGGTTCTGGCTGAATCTCTACTAGGTATTTTGTATGGGCGTCAGCTTATCTCGAAACCCCTTTATGAAGCAGGTCGTTTTTTTGGGGAACTGGGTTATCGCTATGAACCCTGCTTAGGACACCAGTTCCGCCAAAACTCAAGTGTTCTAACCTATAGCATTAAAAACGGCAAGGGGGCGAACCCGTTGTACTGGTCTGACATGCAGGATGAAAAGCGAACAACCGCTTGGCGTAAAGCGCTTATCGCTTTAAAGAAAGCAGGAGTTGGGCCCTATAAAACTGTTTTGGATGTGGTGTTTTATGATCAGGATCTTTACGAGGTACCATGGTCCAAATCTATTATTCCGTTTGTGAAACCTTTGCGAACGGGATTAGCGTCTTTGGACAGTTATTTTACAGCAGGGTTTCAAGGTGGGCAAGGCAAGCGACGCGATCGGGGGAGAAATTCTGTTCGAGCCACCAGCTTTCAACCGCCTTTAAAAGAGCCCCGATTCTCTTCCCCTCCTTAATGCCATGAGTGAGGATGTCATTTCCCGTAAGGGGAAAGACAGGCATAATCCAGGAATCAAAACAGTCGTGAAGATGGGTGAGGAAGTGCTCGCCTTGTTCTAAAGAGAGCTCAGTAGAGGTTATACGCTGGGCTGTCTGGAACAAAGCAAGGTCAAAGGCCTTTTCTTTCCCTAAAATATAAGCTTGGTGTTTAAAGGATTCGTTCGTTATAACTGGTTGATTTTGCATTAAAAAAACCAGATAAGATTCCTGATTACGAGAAAGCCTTAGGCGCGCTTTAATGTCTTCCAAGGCAGGGTGAAAAGCTGCAAGCCTTAGGATGGCCGAGGGGGAAGAGGCCAATCCTTTTTCAAGAGCCACAAGCGATTTTAAATCTTCCCATGTTGTAGGGTGAAGAACATAGTTCAACACACCTGTCTCGTACATTGCGTTAAGGGCGTAAACCGGGGAGGGGAGAGTAAGAAGCTTCAGAAACTCATCAGTCACCCGCTCGCGGGCAAGGCTAGGGAGGTGGGACGCATAAACCTTGCAGGCTTCCAGGCCCTCTCGATCATAAGCTCCCTGGCCAAAGCGTGCGGAAAAACGGAAAAAACGAAAAATGCGCAAATAATCTTCTTTAATACGTTGAGAGGCGTCTCCTATAAATCGTACCCGGTGAGCTTGAAGATCTTCTATGCCTTTAACCGGGTCAAACAGCTGACCATTTTTATCTGCATAAATGGCATTTATGGTAAAGTCGCGCCTGAGAGCATCTTGAACCCAATCATCTGTAAAGGAGACATCGGCTCGTCTGCCAAAGGTTTTAACGTCAACGCGCAAAGTTGTGATTTGATAAGGTTTCTTATCTATAACGGCTGTTATAGTTCCATGGTCAATGCCCGTGGGAATGGCTTTGATATGGTGGGTGTTTAAAAGCTCCATAACCCACTGAGGAGGGCGGTCTACCGCGAAATCAATATCATTCACAGGGAGGCCTAAAAGTCCATCCCGGACCGATCCACCCACCAACCGAAGGGTGGCGCCTTCTTTGCCAAAGAGGGTGAAGAGGCGCTGAAGGGCTGAAAGCTTTAGCCAAGGGGCTTCAAGAGAAGTCATGGTGTTCTACCTCTGCCACATCCCCCTGAGCGTCATCCCCGCGAAGGCGGGGACCCAGGAAAATTTTTGTACCTTGGCCTCTGGGGCCCGAACATTAAGAAAACCTAAGCTACTGCTAAGGTTTTCTAAATTCCGGGATGACGCTATTTTGTTGGTGGGTGAGGGGTCATTATTCAAAGATGTCCCCTTAAACAAACCATTGCCAAAGGGCAATGGTCGTTGCGATCGCCAAAAGGCTATCTAGGCGATCCAAAAGCCCGCCATGGCCAGGAATGAGCGCACTAGAGTCTTTAACATCACTCCACCGTTTGGCTTTTGATTCTAAAAGGTCCCCACATTGCGCAATGCAAACCAAAAAAAGTATTTCCCCCAGATTAAAAACATTGGGCAACAACCAAAAAGATGTGATGTAGGCTACACCTGTGCCTCCCATCATTCCTGTAATAAATCCCGCCCATGTTTTATGGGGGCTGATGGAAGGCGCAAGTTTTGGACCTTTTAAAAGTCGTCCCCCTATATAGGCGGCTGTATCTGTGCTCCATACAAGAAATAAAAGCCAATAAAGGAATTTCCAGCCTTCTGGTTGAGCGAGAAGATGAATAAGCCAAAAAGAAGCCACAATCAAATAGAGAGTGCCTAAAATGGTGACGGCTAATCTGGACCAAAAAGGTAAAAGATTTTTAAGGCACAGGAGGCTCCATTCAATCGCCAGCCCTATGGCTATAACTCCCCCCCAAAAAAGGGAATAGGGAGGGCCCCAATAAACAATCCAAAGTGAGAGGGGCACAAGAACAATAATGGATAAAATCCGAGGGACGAGAGTTTCAGGCTGCCGAAATTTAGGCCGCCGTGCCAAAACGACGCTCACGATTTTGATAGGTTATCAGGGTTTCCATAAAATCTTCTGAGGTAAAGTCTGGCCAAAATTTATCAACAAAAAGAAGTTCCGTATAGGCAAGCTGCCAAAGTAAATAATTACTCATGCGTTGCTCTCCACTTGTGCGAATAAGAAGATCGGGGTCGGGAATGCCTGCGGTGTAAAGATGATCTTCAAAAATTTGCTCAGTGATGTTTTCAGGGTCGAGTCTTCGATCTCTGACTTTTTGCCCAATTTTTTGTACTGCATGAAGTATTTCAGCTCGGCTTCCATAGCTTATGGCCATCTGTAACGTAATTGTTTTGTTGGTTTTTGTGAGTTCTTCCACTTCCTCAACAAGGGTGAGAATGGTGTTGGGAAGCAGTTCTCGTTGTCCAATAACCTTTAATTTGACGCCTTCCTTATGGAATTCCTCCGCTTCAGATTCAAGGTAATGTTTTAAAAGGGTCATTAAGCCAGAAACTTCGTTGGGGTCGCGTCTCCAATTTTCAGAGGAAAAAGCATACAGAGTAAGGTATGAAATACCGAGGCGCGCTGCCGTCGTTACGATTTCTCTCGCCACTTCGCTCCCCCGCTTGTGTCCTTCAAGGCGAGAAAGAGATTGTTGACGTGCCCAACGACCATTGCCATCCATAATAATGGCGACATGTTGTGGGACTTTGAGAAGAGGGTTGTTTGTCATCGGGATTTTTTACCTCAAACGCTCATAATTTCTTTTTCTTTTTGTGAGAGAGAGTCATCTATTTTCTTAATAAATTCATCAGTTACCTTTTGGATTTCCTCCGAAACACGATGAGAATCATCTTCCGAAAGATCACCCTTTTTTTCCATAGCTTTTATATGATCCATTCCATCTCGACGGATATTTCGAATGGAAATGCGTCCTTGTTCTGCATATTTCCCCGCAACTTTAACGAGTTCCTTGCGGCGTTCTTCACTGAGCTCGGGAAGAGGCACACGAATAACTGACCCCATCGCAGACGGATTAAGACCGAGCCCTGCATCGCGAATGGCTTTTTCCACAGCTGAAGTCAAAGATTCATCCCACACTTGCACCGTGAGTAGGCGGGGCTCAGGAACGTTAATGTTTCCGACCTGATTAATATGCATGCGGCTGCCATAGGCATCGACCACAACCGATTCTAAAAGGGAAGGGGAGGCTCTACCCGTTCGTAACCCTGAAAAATCCTTGTGTGCCATGTCAAAGGCTGTGGTCATTTTTTTTCTTAAGTCTAAGACAATTTCCTTACTCACAGTCACCTCGTTTGGTTTGATGCTCCCACTATACTTAATGAGGGAGAGAATAGGAATAGATATTTTTGTCGCAGACTATCCCTACCGAATAAGGGTGAATCGGCCTTTCCCTTCGATAGCCTCTACAATGCCTTGGGGATGGAGAATAGAAAACACCATGATCGGAATGTGACTCTCTCGGGCAACTGAAACCGCGGCAGCATCCATCACTTGTAGATTTTCTGTCAAAATATGTTGATAGGTCAATTCAGGGTAGAAGGTGGCATTTTTGTCCTTTACAGGGTCCGCACTATAAACGCCATCAACTTTCGTTGCTTTCATCAAGACTTGGCAATTCAACTCTGACGCCCTTAAGGCAGCGGCAGAATCCGTGGTAAAATAAGGATTGCCCGTGCCCGCGGCGCAAATAACAATCCTTCCTTTCTCCATATGATGGGCGGCTCTTCGGCGAATATAGGGCTCACAAATAGACTGCATGGGAATGGCAGACATCACCCGGGTTTCAATGTCCATTTGTTCAAGTTTGCTTTGCAAAGCGAGGGCATTCATAATGGTGCCCAGCATGCCCATATGATCAGAGGTGGTGCGCTCAATACCTTGGGCTTCTCCATTCAATCCGCGGAAGATATTGCCTCCTCCGACCACAATAGCTTGTTCCACTCCCATTTCATGGACATGTTTGATTTCGGCACAGATTCGTTCAACTGTCGGTAAATCAAGGCCATAGGACAAATTGCCCATGAGGGCCTCGCCAGATAATTTTAAGAGGATACGTTTATAAAGGGGTTTTCGTGATGGGGTCATTGAATGCGCCTTCTTGAAAGAGAAATATACTTATCTGACAAAATACTTAACCCTTCAGGCATACAAAAGTCAATGCATCCTTCAAATTCCATAAAATAAACAACCCGCTGTGTTCAATTTATTTACGCGCTTGTACCTCAAGAACACCTTCGAGAATCCCCATGTCGATAAGCAAAAATTCCATCAGTTCTTGTCGATAAGGAGTGGGGATAGGGCCCTCCCATGCGGGCGGGATTGTCCATACTTTGTTATTTGGAGCCGTTGCTTTTCTATGGCTGCCCCCACCACTCGCATTCGTGATTTTGCAGTTAAATCCCTTTTTCTTTTCAAGAAGGTCTATAACGTTTTTCTGTGTAATATTTCGATCATAAACTTTACCAGTCAAACATTCAAACACATAGTAATCTTGAGGACTAAGCATAATAACTTTTGGTTGGGGAACGATAATGTTTTTTTCCTTTTCTATGATCGGAATAAAGGGGGGATGGGTCTCATCGGGACGTTTTTTAACCTTAGATTTTTTTTGAACGCAGTTCTCAATTTCTGGCTCAATGGAGGAGTTTGGAATCTCCAATATCTGTTTTTCAAAGGATGCAGAAAATTCAACAGATGAAGCCCCTTCTTTTTGCAATTTAAGGGCTTGTTGCTTTGCTATGAGTTCTTCGGCAATTCTACGTTCTTCTGCTTCCCGCTTTTGTTTGATCTCTTTGTGCCTTTGTCTTTCTTGTTTTTCTTGTCGAATCATTTGGGCGATGGCACGCTCTCGACGCTCTTTATGGTCTTGATGAAGTTTGGCATAAAAATCGTTAAGTGGTGTTTGATTCTCCGCAAGGCTTTCGAGCCTGGCAATAATAAATTCCTGCTCTTTTTCGGGAGTGTTCTTATACTCGTCCTTGTATATTTTTTCTCGGTAAGTTTTGAGAGCAAGGTCTAAATGTTCTTGTCCTTTGCTTTTATACATTGCTGTTATCTGGTCATTCACACCTTTGACATTTAATATTGTGTTACTCGCACCTTTGAGTGTACCACAATAGGTGCTCCACAAAAGGAGGGTATGAGTCTCTTGACTTAAAACGGCCGGTAGTCCCTTGAAAGCGGCTGGAGTAATCGTAAAAGTGTTGGTAGCTTTAATTTGTGATTGTTTCTTTTGTGACGGCAACTCTCTTGTAGTGTACCAGTTAATTTTAATAGGACTATTAAGCAAATATTGGGTAAATAAGGTTACGAGCTTATCTAAACAATCAATATTTTTCGTCAAGGTTGTATATTTTTGATAGGTATCAGGTTCTTGAAAAATTGTTATATTTGAAGCAATTTTATTGTGGATGAGTAAACTTTGGCGCAAAGCAAGCATCAACTGTACTTTAACTTCATCTTCTTGTTCCTGAATTTTTTTTAGTTTATAACTTTCGTTTCCACAGGAAAGGGCTGCTAAATGCAAGTCAATGATTTTAATGGGGTCTTTCTCCGTATTAGCACATAAACTATACCCTAAACCGAGTTGAGAAAGGATGATGCTTAAATGACTTCGCGTCGTAAAGGCTTCCGTCTGATTTTCTTGCGTAGGGCAAAGATTACTATAAGTTTTATGACTCTCTCTCATGACTTTTACAGCGTCTTTTAAGAGATCAACTTGCTTTTGCATTGGTGTTGTTGGGTAGAGACGCGTAAGATTATGGAGGACTATTCCTTGGCTTCTCAAACTGCAAGCTATTAATTGAGTAAAAGTCTCTGTTGTTAATGGATCATTTATGTTTAAAAGTGTAGGCATATGTGGTTCTAAAAAGGTGATAACTTCATGGAAGGAGTTAGCTTTTTCCTGGGAATCCTTCATTTTATCGGCTTTTTCATAAAGTTTCCGACTCTGCTGGGCAAGCGTAATGATGTAGTTATTTGGATCCTCCTTAATGTAGATGGTATGATGAGGAACATCATCGTCTCCTTTTTCCATCGCCATACAGGGATGCATGGTTGTCAAAAGTGCAGAAGTTAAGGAAAGTGTTATAAAAAATTTACGATTCATAAATATCACCAATAAAAAATGTATGTTAATTAATGCGAACATATCTCAATTATTGTGTTAATTGCAATACATTGTTGACAAAAAAATATTCTATATGATGATCCGGGATCTTATATGAGCGGAGTCTTTATCGTTACACTGAACCTACTGCAGCATTCAAACACCACTTTACCCCACTTTCAAATCAAACGCCGCTTTAATCAAAGCTTTTGTATAGGGCTCTTGGGGAGAGTCAAAGATGGTATGGGTTGATCCTTGCTCTACAATTTTTCCATTTTTCATCACAACCACATCATGGCTGATGGCGCGTACCACAGCCAAGTCATGGCTAATGAAGAGATAGGAAAGTTTATGCGTCAGCTGAAGATTGCGCAATAAATCAATAATATCCACTTGTACGGAGCGATCGAGGGCTGAGGTTGGCTCATCAAGGACGATGAGCTTGGGCTTGAGAACAATGGCGCGGGCAATGGCGATGCGCTGGCGTTGGCCACCTGAAAACTCGTGGGGATAGCGATAGCGTGAGTCAGGATCTAATCCCACCTCCACCAAAGCTTGAATGACCTGAGACTCCCGTTCTGCTGGTGTTTTGCCCAGCCCATGAATTTCAAGGCCTTCTGCGACGATTTGGCTCACACTCATGCGGGGGCTAAGTGAACCGTAAGGATCTTGAAAGACAACCTGCATTTCACGCCTCAAAGGACGCATGGCGTGCCGTGAGAAATTTTGGATTTCACGTTGATGGAACCAAATCTTTCCTTCGCTTTTTTCAAGCCGCAGAAGGGCCATGGCAAGGGTTGTTTTGCCTGAGCCACTTTCTCCCACCACCCCTAAAGTGTGGCCTTCTTTCAGGCTGAGGCTTACATCATCAACGGCGTGGATATCTGCGACTTTTCTCCGCAATAAGCCCTCTCGAATATCGAAATAGACTTTTAAATGAGCTGTTTTTAAGAGGGGGGCTGCATCGGATGATGCAGGGGCCGCTTCTCCCCGGGGAAAAGAATCAATGAGGTGCTTGGTATAAGGGGCTTTTGGATGGGCAAAGACCTCGCGCGTTTCACCTGTATCTACCATGTGGCCATCTTTCATCACCACAAGGCGATCAGCCATTTTTCGCACGATCCCTAAGTCATGGGTAATCAATAGCATGGCCATGCCAAGCTGACGTTGTAGATCCTTTAGTAAATCCAAAAGCTGGGCTTGGATGGTGACATCAAGGGCTGTTGTAGGCTCATCCGCAATCAGGATCTCTGGCTCACAAGCGAGAGCCATGGCAATCATGACCCGTTGCCGTTGCCCTCCAGAAAGCTGGTGAGGATAGGCCTGAAGGCGGGACTTTCCATCCTTAAAGCCGGCCATTTCAAGAACTTCAAGACATCGGCTATGGGCCGTTTTCCCCGTGAGTCCTTTATGTACCTGCAGGACTTCCGTAATCTGCTTTTCCACATTATGGAGGGGATTGAGAGACGTCATGGGCTCTTGAAAAACCATGGATATTTTATTGCCCCGAATTTTGCGCAAATAATTTTCGCCCGCACCCACCAAATCCTTTTCCTTAAAATAGATATGACCCGTGGGATGTGAGGCTTTAGGATAGGGTAAGAGTTGAAGAATGGAAAGGGCAGTGACAGACTTTCCTGACCCACTCTCGCCCACAATAGCGACCGTTTCATGAGGGTTGAGCGTAAAGGAGACGGATTTTACCGCTTCAATGAGTTTGTCCCCTTGAGTGAAGTTAACGCTTAAGTTTTCAACGGAGAGTAAGGGTTTTATCATAAATTTGTCTTTCGTGGATCAAAGGCATCACGGATAGCCTCACCAATAAAAATTAAAAGGGTTAACATCACAGCCAGCACCATAAAGGCCGTCATGCCAAGCCAAGGCGCCTGCAGATTGTTTTTTCCCTGATTCAACATCTCTCCAAGAGAGGGCGATCCAAGAGGTAGCCCAAACCCCAAAAAATCAAGGGATGTCAGTGTGGTAATGGATCCATTCAGAATAAAGGGCATAAAGGTGAGGGTCGCAACCATGGCATTGGGGAGAACATGGCGATAAATAATGCGAGGTGTGGCAAGCCCCAAGGCACGGGCGGCTCTAACGTAATCCAAATTACGAGCGCGTAAAAATTCAGCACGGACAACAGGGACGAGTGCCATCCAACTAAACAAGAGCATCAATAGGAGAAGCCACCAAAAGGTAGGCTGGACAAGACTCGCTAAGATAATCAGCAAATATAAGACGGGCATGCCTGACCATATTTCCATGAACCTTTGGAAAATAAGATCGGTGAGTCCTCCAAAATAGCCTTGGATAGCCCCTGCCGTTACGCCAAACACGGAACTAAAAATCGTGAGCGTCAGGCCAAACAAAACAGAGATCCGAAATCCATAGATGAGACGGGCCAAGACATCCCGTCCTTGATCATCCGTTCCCAACCAGTTTTCCTTAGATGGCGGGGCAGGGGCGGGCACGGGCAAATCATAGTTGACCGTGTTGTAGCTATAGGGAATAAGGGGCCAGATCATCCATCCCTTTTTATTAATTAAATCCTTAACAAAGGGATCTCGATAGTTGGTTTCCGTTTCAAATTCTCCCCCAAAGGTTGTTTCCGGGTATTCTTTGAACACAGGGAAATAATAATGATGCTCATAACTGACAAGTAAAGGTTTATCATTGGCAATAAATTCCGCAAAGAGTGTGAGAAAGAACAAGATGAGGAAAAGCCAAAAGCAAACATACCCGCGTTTATTGGCTCTAAACTGAGCGAGGCGGCGCTTTGTGAGGGGGGAGAGGGTCATTTCTTTAACTCCCATCAGCTGGTGTCATCCCCGCGTAGGCGGCGCTCCAACAACTGGTTGAAATATCGTTGGATTCCCGCCTTTGCGGGGATGACACCCCTGGGGGATACTGACTACTGGCTACTGAGTACTGAATACTGATCATCCAACCCTCTTTTCAAAATCAATGCGGGGATCCACAAATGTATAGGTCAAGTCCCCAAGGATATGAAGGAAGAGTCCAATCAATGTAAAAACATAGAGAGTCCCAAAAACAACTGGATAGTCTCGATTAATGGCCGACTCAAAGCCCAATAATCCTAGCCCATCTAAAGAAAAAATGACTTCAATAAGCAAAGAACCTGCAAAGAAAATATGCAGCAAGGCCGCAGGCATGCCCGCAATGACAATGAGCATGGCATTGCGAAAGACGTGTCCAAAAAGGACACGATGTTGGGTGAGGCCTTTGGCACGTGCTGTCAGGACGTATTGTTTATTAATTTCCTCTAAGAAGGAGTTTTTCGTCAGAAAGGTAAGGCTTGCAAAGCCCGAAATGACCAGGGCTGTAATGGGCAAAGTCATGTGCCATAAATAATCCAAAATTTTCCAGCCCCAATTGAGTTCATGCCAGTTATCTGAGACAAGCCCTCTTAGGGGGAAGATCGACCAAAAACTCCCTCCCGCAAAGAGCACGATCAGAAGAATAGCAAACAAAAACCCAGGAATGGCATAACCCACGATAATAATACTGCTTGACCATATATCAAAAGGGGAGCCATCCAAGACAGCTTTACGAATGCCTAATGGAATGGAAATGAGATAGACAAGAAGGGTTGTCCACAAACCAATACTAATGGAAACAGGTAGTTTTTCGAGGATAAGACCAATAACCGATCGATCTTTAAAGTAACTCTCTCCGAAATTAAAAGTAATATAGTTTTTCATCATCATAACAAACCGTTCAAGGGGCGGTTTGTCGAATCCGAACATCTTTTCAAGCTTAGCAACAAATTCTGGATCTAGGCCTTGAGCGCCGCGATATTTAGACTCAGAAAGGCTGGATTCCCCGAATTGCTCAAAACCCTGACTCATATCCGCTCCCCCTCCTGTAAGGCGCGCTGTGGCGTCCACATTGGCACCCCGAATTTTAGCAAGCATTTGCTCGACCGGCCCACCAGGGGCGGCTTGGATAATGATAAAATTGATGACCATAATCCCAAAAAGGGTGGGGATTATGAGGAGCAAACGTCTGAGGAGGTAGGTGATCATGATTCAGTACTTAGTATCCAGTGTTCAGTATTCAGGTAATTCTTCAATAGGGTATATTTATGCTCCACCTCAATGGCTTTTCTGAATGCTGAACACTGAGAACTATACACTGCTCTACCTCCCCAATTTTTTTTCTAGCACGGGATCCACCCACCAAGTGGAAAACCCAACTCCATCTTTCGGTTTGATTTTGGGTTGGCCAAATTTGTTCCAGTAAGCAATGCGGCTCTTATTGGCATGATATTCGGGAATTCCAAGGAACTGCCATAGCAAAACCCGATCCAAAGCATGTACGCGTGTCTCAAGGGTTTGTCGGTCAGGAGACGTAATGACAAGCTCAATCAGGTGATCTACAATAGGATTTTTGATGCCGGAAAAGTTGTAGCCATTTTTAACATCAGCCTCTTTCGAATTCCAATAAAATCGTTGCTCATTCCCCGGCGTTTCGCTTTCTGCAAAAATGAATGTTATCATATCATATTCGTAGTTTTGCACGCGTTCTATATATTGGGAGGGCGTCACGGTGCGGGTTGTCATCACAATACCCAATGGGGTCAGATTCCTTTGGAGGGCCAGAGCGACACGTTCATAAGCAGGATCAGATAGTAAAAATTCAAAGGTAAAGGGCTCACCAGTCTTTTCATTGACGCGTTTTCCGTCTTTCACAATCCATCCGGCCTCCTTCAAAAGCTTATCAGATTCTGCCAAAACTTTGCGGTCATTTCCTGCGCCATTGGTGACGGGCAGTGTAAATTCCTTTGTGAAAACCTCCGCGGGCAACTGATCTTTAAAGGGTTCTAGGATTTTGAGCTCTTCCCCTTGGGGCAGACCAGATGACGCCATGGGAGAGTTGCTAAAAAAGCTATGGGTTCTCACATAAGAGTTAAAGAAAAGGTTTTTGTTAGCCCATTCAAAGTCAAAAGCTTTCGCGAGGGCTTCCCGCACTTTCCGGTCCTGAAATAAGGGTCTGCGCATGTTAAGAACGTTCATCTGCATGCCCTTTGGCATACGATCCTCTGCTTCCTTTAAGACAATCTTTCCGGCGGTGACAGCAGGAATTTTATAGCCGGTCGCCCAGTTCTTCGCAATGTTTTCAGAGCGGAAATCATGATCCCCCGATTTAAAAGCTTCAAACAGAACGTTTTGATCGCGATAATAAATAAACGTTATATCAAAGTTATTTTCTCCTTTTTGTGAAGGGAGATTGGCTGCCCACCATCCGGGCACACGTTCATAATTGACCGACTGCCCTGCCTTAAAGCTGACGATCTTATAAGGACCACAGCCAACGGGGGGTGTAAGGTCTGCTTTTTCAAAATCATGCTTTGTATAATAGGCTTTTGAAAAAACAACAAGTTGTCCTAAAATAACCGGTAGTTCGCGGTTCTTATCAGTTGCAAATGTAAATTTAACTTGATGATCATTTATTTTTTCAACATTTTTGACATCTTTGTAATATTGAGCATACACAGGTTGCCCTTTTTTCATTAAGGTCTGAAAAGAAAAAATGACATCATCGGCGGTTACGGGCGTCCCATCGGAAAATTTAGCATTTTTATTTAAGGTAAAAATTTCGCTTTTACGATCAGGGGCTAACTCCACCTTTTCCGCTAAATAGCCATAGAAAGACATGGGTTCATCCCCTGAGGGAGCAAGTAAAGTACAATGGAGGCTGCTAGCCCCCGCAGCTGCGTTTCCTTTAATGATAAAGGGGTTAAAGGTATCATAGCTGCCAAATGATGCCATTTTGACTACGCCCCCCTTTGGGGCATCGGGGTTTACATAGGCAAAATGATCGAAGTTTGCGGGATACTTTAAGTCTCCAAAGATGGCAATTCCGTGGGTCGGTTGGGGGGTGGTAGGAATTGTTGGAGGTTCTGTGGGGGAGGGGACGTCTTCAGCGTTGAGAGAGCTAGAAAGCTGGATCAGGGAGATTAGAATAAGTGGCTTTAGGTATTTCATTATTGTTTATTTCCTAAGTTGATTTGAAATTTTTAGATCCCGGATCATCCTCGCGAAGGCGGGGACCTGGATGCCAGTTGAGGGGGCGTTGGCTCTATAACAAACGCTGTTTAAATTGAACTCGTTGTTTATTACAGAGACAAAAATACCCGCCGCTGTCATCCAGGTCCCCGCCTTCGCGAGGATGATCCGGGATCTGATTAGAGGGGCTAAAGATAAGGTTATCATCATGGATTCTTCTTTGTCTCTGGCATTGCAGTAGGATTTGTAGCTTCAGGTGCCGTTGCAGGCTTTGCTTCAGCGCTTGCCGGAGCTGCGTTTCCCGCGGGAGTCCCCGCTGGCTTTTCCTCGGTTGGTTTCACGTCAGGGAGAGGAAGGGGATTGTCACTCTGTTGACGCAAATAGGCGATGACATCAGCCCGTTCTTGATCATTTTTTAGACCCGCATAAGACATCTTGTTTCCAGGAATATATCCACGGGGATCATACAACCAGTGGTTAAGATCATCATAGGTCCACTTCCCACCTTTTTTCTCCATAGCTTGAGAATAAGTATACCCAGGATGTTTACCTTTTTCTGCTCCGACGACATTGTAAAGATCCGGACCTATTTTATTAGGTCCCCCTTTTTCTGCCACGTGACAGCTTGTACACTTTTTAAAAACAAGGGCTCCATTCTGAGCATTAGCTGCCGCAAGCAAGGGTTCAATGGGGGCAGGGCCGGTTTTCTCAGGTTGGGTGCCGGTGGCTGTAGAGGGCGTAACCCCCTCGATTTTAAAAGCATTCTCATGGGGGAGGGCGGGGTGGATGAGGGCATTCGAAATCAAATCAGCGCCCTTAATCGTAAGAAGGGCAATAAGGATTGCTGCAGCAATTTTATTGAGTTCAAGACTATCCATTTTCCCTGTATACCCTTCGGTTTTCAAGTTTCGGCGACGTTGCCCATCGGCAATCGCCCTCTGTCACGTATAAAAAATACGCTCATTGGGCTCGCTGGGCGGTCGCCTACCCGAATTCGTGAATTCCTTTGGGTATTGTTTGTTACACATCCTGCAAATTCAGTATACTATTTCGTGCTTGCTAACAAGATGCTAATTTTATTGTAAGGATTTAATCATCCCCCACGAACGTCATCCCCGCGTAGGCGGGGGCCCAGAAGGTAGCTGATATAAAATGATATTTTGTAAGAGAGAAATAACGGAACGACCTGTACTTAACCATTGAGATAAGCTCTTATTCGAAATAACGTGTATAAAATTTAAGTTGTTCATGGATCCCCACCTGCCTGGGGATGACGCTCGCAGGGATGCCCCTAACGTCTATCGACCGAAAGAACATGTTGGGACATGCGTAAGGCCGCTATGATATTATATAAATGTTCTAAATTATTAACTTCTAAATCTATTATAAACTCATAATATTCTTCCGTCCTATTTGTTATCTGCATGTTAATAATATTAGCATTTTCCCTTGCGATAATAGCCGTAATAGACGCGACCGTTCCCGGCTGATGAAGAAGGACGGTGTAAATGCGCGCGACATGACTCTCCTTATCTTGAGATTCAGGATTCCAGTCCACGTCAATCCATCGTTCTGGCGTATCCATGAATTTTTCAAGGGTTGAACAATCAGATGTATGGATGGTAACCCCTTTGCCTGTTGTGACAATTCCTATAATTTGATCTCCTGGAACAGGATGGCAACATCCAGCATAATGAACCGCCATGCCAGGGATTAAACCGGAAAGAGAGAGGGCGTGTTCTTTAGGTTTTCTAGAGGTCTCAGACGTTATAAGTTCTTTTTTTGAAGATGTTTTGACTGCGTGGTCGGGATGCAACACACGAATCAGTTCGCCGGTTGTTTTTAATCCTTCTCCCAGAGAGGCATATATGTCTTCGGTGGATTTGACGCCAAAAGGTTCGACAGCATTTTCTAAAATCTTTTCACTGAAAGTAAGGTGTTCATTTCGAAAAGCTTTTTGAGCTAATGTCTTTCCTAAATCAATAAATTGCTGACGTTGTTGCTGGCGGATAAATCGCCGAATGCTTGAGCGAGCTTTACCTGTTATAACGAACCGTTCCCAGGTGGGGGAGGGGTGCTGAGATTTAGATGTAATGATTTCGACCTGATCACCGTTCTTAAGTTCGCTGCGAAGGGGCATCATTCGTCCATTAATACGCACGCCTGTGGAGTGATCTCCCACACTGGAATGGACGGCATAGGCAAAATCAATGGCTGTTGCGCCATGGGGAAGAGAGATGAGATCACCTTTGGGGGTAAAGCAAAAAACCTGGTCTTGAAACATCTCAAGTTTGGTATGCTCCAAAAATTCTTCCGGTCCTTCAGCCGTCTCTAAAATATCTAAAAGACCTCTGAGCCCTCGATATTGGTACCCATCATGAGAAATACCCTGTTTATACTGCCAGTGGGCAGCGACCCCAAGTTCAGACACTTTTTCCATTTCTTTGGTGCGAATTTGGATCTCAATGCGATGGAGATTGGGGCCAATGACCGCGGTGTGGATGGATTGGTAACCGTTTTGTTTGGGCGTGCTTATGTAATCCTTAAAGCGTCCAGGGATAACAGAATAAGCGCTATGAATGACGCCTAGAGCGCGGTAGCAGTCAGGGATCATATCAACAATGACGCGAAAAGCAATGATATCGGAGAGTTGTTCAAAAGTGATGTTTTTTTTCTGCATTTTTTGCCAAATAGAGTAAGCTGTTTTTTCTCGCCCAGCAATAAATGACTTAATGCCATGTTCTTCAAGAACTTGTTTAAGCTCTGCCGTAATAGGTTGTAAATGACCTCCTCCTTGTTCCCGCAAAAAAGTGAGGCGTGCGAGGATGGATTGGTCAGCATCTGGATGAAGCTCGGTAAAGGCTAAGTTTTGAAGCTCATCCTTAAGAGCATGGAGTCCAATACGTTCCGCTAGAGGGGCATAAATCTCCATGGTCTCTCGGGCTACACGAATTCTCTTTTTTTCTGACTGGACAAAGTGAAGGGTACGCATGTTATGAAGACGGTCCGCAAGCTTTACGAGAAGCACGCGTATATCAGAAGACATAGCAATTAAGAGTTTGCGGAAATTTTCTGCTTGTTTGGTTTTATCCGATTGAAATTCAATTTGGGAGAGTTTCGTGACGCCATCCACTAAAAAAGTAACTTCTTTACCAAAAAGTTTTTCGATTTCATCTAACGTTGCGAGCGTATCTTCGACCGTATCATGGAGGAGGGCAGTGATAATGGTTGCCACATCAAGGTGCATTCCCACCAAAATGCCTGCAACTTCCAGGGGATGGGTAAAATAATCTTCCCCTGAATCCCTTTTCTGGGTTCCATGGGCCTTCATTGCAAAAACGTAAGCGCGATTTAAAAGATCCTCGTCGGCGCTCGGATCATAAGATTTTACGATTTCAACAAGCTCATATTGGCGGATCATATTGTCCAATTTTTAAAAAATAATTATCAATAAAGGATATCGTAATATTGATCCTTTGTACATGAATTTTTGAGTTTTGGGGGTGGGGGGTTGTTCTAGCCTACACGTAAAAGCAAATCCAGTGTCGTCATGGTGCCCCTCGCGAAGGCGGGGGGAAGCAATCCAGAAAGACCCGAGACAAGACTGAGTTGCTTCGGAGCTTGTGCTCCTCGCACTGACGACCGTAGACGTATAAATTTATTTGTAGGCAATGGCCCTGTGGCGAGAAGGTCTTAATAAGATTTTAAAAGTTGCATGATAAATTAAAGTAATTCTGAAAAATCAAATATACGGGAGACACAATAATGGATAGATTTATTTACGTAACGCCATTTTTAATCGGCTTAACAGCAAGTTACGCTGTAGCTGCCCCCCTTACCCAGCAGCAAGTTCAGCAGGTAAACGTTGGCTCTAAGGTTGGTATGATTCATATTGACTGGAATTTTGTAACGGATATCAACGGCCTTGTGAGCTTAATAGATAAAAATCCGCTACCTAAGAATGAGATTGACGCGCTCGCAGATAAGCTCTCTATTAATTATGCAAAAGCCTTGTCTATCATTACTCCTCAAGGAGATTTTATAGAACATGAACTCAACTCTTTATGCGAAGGGAATACATGTGATCGACAATACGTAGTAAAATTAAAAGCAAACTCATTAAAAACTGCTATTGTTCAGTATAAGCGCGACATTCTACTATTGCCTAGTCTGGAGAATGTAAAGGCAATGGTAAATGCTTTGGAAAAGGACCCTAAAGCTGAAAAAAGCAATTTGACAGCACTTAAAACTGCTGTAGATAATGCTAAACCAAAGATTGAATCTGAATTCAATAATTTGTTCAAAATTTATGATGAACTTTTGAATCTTTTACGGAATTGATTTCTCTGATTGAAAGAAGGCATTAACAACGAGCGAATAGAAAAATTAAATAGTTAGACTACTCGCCTTCTTCTTCCTCAACCTCTTCTATCGTAATGTCTAGCTCTTCCTCTATGCTGTCTTCCTCTCCATCAATCTCAAGTTCTTGGATTTCGAGTTGCTTCTGGGAAACGCCTGCAAAGGATTGCTCTTCAGATAAAAGGTCCATGTATTCTTCTTCTGGCTCATCGCCCATCACATGTTTTTGAAGCCCTTCAATCAAATACCTTTCCAGGTCTACTAACGAGACGGTTTCCGCTGCGATTTCTCTTAAAGCAACCACTGGATTTTTATCGTTGTCTCGTTCAATCGTGAGGGGTGCACCCGCGGCAAGCTGGCGCGCTCTTTGAGCAGCAAGCAAGACGAGATCAAAACGATTTGGAACTTTATCAATGCAATCTTCTGCGGTGACGCGTGCCATTCTATTCTCCGATCTTATGTGTTAGCCTTGACGGGCCTTATAGCGAGGGTTCATTTTGTTGATAACAAATGTTCGTCCTTTACGACGAATAACTCGGCAATTTTTATCTCTTAATTTTATCGTTTTTAATGAATTTACAATTTTCATCTTTTTGTCCACTCTCACTTAAATAAACTTATTATCATTCCTATCCAAATGCTATGATAATGTCAACCTAGAAAAGCAAAGCAGTTTGCTTGTCTAGCGACTCTTTTTCTGTTGTTGGTCGATGGCCCCGGAGCTATGGACAGTAAGAATCAGGGGCCGCTCTATCGGAGTCAAAATCAAGGGCAGGTGAAATGGGTTCTTTATAGTCGTTGAGCTGGACAGCTCTTGTATAGAAATCATTGCAGTTAGGACTTTCACCATTACATGCATTAACGCCATTATTTAAAATATATTTATCTATGCCGTTAAGAGCATATCCATTTCCATTAAAGGTTAACAATAATATCATTAGAAATATTGATTTTTCAAACATTCTTTTTCTTCCTTTTTTTGTCATTACACATCATAAAGGTGAAAGTATGAAAAAAACGTTAGCTTTTTTGTCTATTTAAGGGGCTATGTGAATTTTTGTGATCGTAATTATAAAAAAATTAACGATATTGGTGTAGTATATTTTATTCCATATCTATTCTTTTTCTAAAAAACAAGAGAGGTAAAAAATGTCAGTCGGAACAATTCTATTAATCATTCTGGTTCTTATCATAGTTGGAGCATTACCAAGTTGGGGACATAGCCGTAATTGGGGGTATGGGCCAAGTGGAATTCTTGGGTTTATTCTCATTATTCTCCTTATACTATTTATTATGGGACGTATATAAGGATTGGGTGTACGAAGAGCGGGGGCCACGCCCCCTATTGTTACTTAACAGGCCCCATTACCATGATCATGCGTTTGCCTTCAAGTTTTGGGTGTTGCTCAACTTTGGCAATGTCTTCCAGGGTCGCTTTAACTTTGTTTAGCACTTCCACGCCTAATTGCTGATGAGAAAGCTCACGGCCTCGGAAACGTAGGGTCACTTTCAATTTGTCACCTTCCTGAATAAACTTGCGGGCGCTCCGCATTTTGACCTCAAAGTCATGAACATCAATCCCAGGGCGTAACTGTATTTCTTTGATTTCTATGATCTTTTGTTTTTTACGGATTTCGGCGCGCTTTTTTTGTTCTTCAAACTTATATTTTCCGTAATTCAAAATCTTGCATACAGGGGGGTCGGCATTGGGTGAAACCTCGACCAAATCAAGGCCAACCTTATAGGCTCTTTCTAAAGCATCTTTTTGGGAGACAACACCAACCATCTCGCCGTCTTCGTCGACTAAGCGGACTTTTGGAGAAAAAATTTTTTCATTGACACGGGGGCCATCTTGGACGGGAACCTTGTCTTCTCTTGGGATCTTAGATATGTAGCATTCTCCTTTTATTTGTTTTCATCTAAATTAGGTCGTTTATGAGGTGGAATTGCCTCATTTGTAAGTTTATCGATAACTGCGTGAAGTGCAAGAACTTCTTGCGCCTCTCCCCCCAGTTTTCGGAGTGCAACCGTGCCTTCTAAAGCTTCCTTTTTTCCTACAACAAGGATGTAAGGGGTTTTTTGAAGACTAAGTTCACGGATCTTATATTTAATTGATTCATTTCTCAAGTCAATTTCTGCTCTTAATCCAGCAGCCTTTAATGTGTCATAAACTTTTTGGGCATAAGCATCCCCTTCTTGGGTTACTGTGGCAACAACAGCTTGTACAGGCGCTGCCCATAGGGGAAATTTTCCTCCATGGTGTTCAATAAAGATTGCGATAAATCGCTCAAGAGATCCAAAAATAGCGCGGTGGAGCATAGCAGGCCGGTATTTTTTCCCGTCTTCTCCAATATAAGTGGCGTCCAGCCTTTCAGGAAGAACGAAATCCAACTGCAGGGTTCCGCACTGCCAATCTCTCCCAATGGCATCTTTTAAGACAAATTCGAGCTTAGGTCCGTAAAATGCGCCTTCCCCGGGATTTAAGGTATAGCTGAGACCAGATGCACGAGCGCCCGCTTCAAGATGGGCTTCTGCCTTGTCCCATGTGGCGTCATCGCCTGCACGCACCTCTGGTCGGTCAGAAAACTTCACTGTGAGCTCGTCGAAGCCAAGTTCCTTATAGACATTCAGAAGAAGGACGCAGAATTTCCGCGTTTCTTCTTCGATTTGATCTTCTCGGCAGAAAATATGAGCATCATCTTGTACCATGCTGCGAACACGGGTGAGTCCTTGAAGTGCGCCTGACGGTTCATTTCGAATACATGAACCAAATTCAGCCATGCGGATGGGCAAATCCCGATAGCTTTTAATGCCTTGGCGAAAGATGAGAATGTGGCAGGGGCAGCTCATGGGTTTTAAAGCCAAGGTCTTATCCTCATCTTTAACGATGAACATATTTTCCCCAAACTTACCCCAATGGCCGGAGGCTTCCCATAAAGAACGGTCTAAAAGTTGAGGAGTTCTGACTTCCACATATCCTTCTGCCGTAATTTTATCTCTGATATAATTTTCAAGGATGCGATACAAGGTCCACCCCTTCGGATGCCAAAAGACACTACCGATGGCCTCTTCCTGCATGTGGAAAAGATCCATTTCTTTACCCAAGCGGCGATGATCCCGTTTTTCCGCTTCTTCAAGACGGGTCAGATAGGCTTGAAGATCTTTTTCCGAGGACCAGGCAGTTCCATAAACGCGTTGAAGCATTTGATTTTTTGAGTCCCCTCGCCAATAGGCCCCTGCAAGCTTCATGAGCTTGAAAGCATGGCCGAGTTTGCCTGTTGAGGGCAAATGCGGGCCGCGGCAAAGATCAATAAATTTGCCTTGACGATAGAGTGTTATTTCATCTGTACCAGGGAGATCCTCGATAATTTCCGCTTTAAAAAATTCCCCAAGATCCTTGAAAAATGCAATGGCTTTTTCACGGCTCCAGACTTCCCTTGTAACGATCTCATCCCGATTAACAATATCGTGCATGCGCTCTTCAATGCGGGTGAGGTCTTCTGGGGTGAAGGATTCTTTCCGAAACAAGTCATAAAAGAAACCATCTTGGATAGAAGGACCAATGGTGATCTGGGTTTCGGGGTAAAGTTCTTTAACAGCTTCTGCAAACACGTGAGCTGCATCGTGGCGTAAGATATCCAGGCCCACGTCTGAGGCCCGCTTAATCACTTCAATGTCTGAATCCGCTTCGATGGGCCGGGTTAAGTCCCATAATTCTTCACCAATACGGATCGCAACGGCTTCCTTTGCCAAACTTGTACTTAAGGTTTTCGCAATTTCCCAGCCAGTGATACCTTTTGGAAAATCCCGATGTGACCCATCGGACAAGCGAATTTTAATCATGAAAGCCTCTGTTAATATCATTTAGTGAGCAACAGTACACAATGGTGGGCTGGTTTTGTAAAGCTAAAAATAAAACTTTAGGAAAAACTAAGCCATAAAAAAACCCCTCACCCGTCCTTTAGACAATCTCTCCCCGTTGGAAGAGTCAGCCTTAGGGCGGGTAGGGGGCTTTCTTTAAGTCATTTACTTATTTTTCAGGTCCCGGTGGGTTTTTAATAAACCACATTGAGTATGCGGGCTTCGCGCCCTCGTTCAGAGCTGGAAACCTTGATATGGACACGAATGCCCGGCTCAAGAGATTCAAACCCTGCTGCTCTTAAGACAGAAGCATGCAAGAAAATATCTCTGCCACCGTCATCAGGAAAAACAAATCCAAATCCTTTCAAGGGGTTGAACCATTTAACCTCACCCTCAATTTCTTCTAAGGCTTCAGGATCAAAAACGGGAGAGCGTGGCCCTAAAAAGGTTGGAGCAAATCGGGGTTCTCGTGGAGAAAATTTAACTTCTAAGACACGTAAAACTTGGCGGCCACGTCGTCCAGGGCCAATATCGCAGACGATACGATCACCTTCTTCTACTCGCCGACAACCTGCTGTATCTAAAACAGAAAAATGCATAAATATATCGCCAGTTCCATCGTCTGGAACCAAAAAACCGTATCCCTTTTCTGGGTTGTACCATTTCACTTGAGATTCAATACGCTCTATCTCTTTTTCTTCATTATCGCTTATTGCTACTTGGCTCATCATTTTTAACTATCCCTACTAAATAAAAAAGACAATACATTTTTTTTATAGTTTAAAAAAAGCAAGAAATTAAAAAAATTAAATGATTTTTTTAAAAGTTGCAAAATTACAACGGTCGTTCTTCTCACTTAAAAAAAGTTTATCACACTCGTTTTCATAATTCAATAAATTTATATCTAATTATTTCTATTTTTTTTGCCCAATGGGATGAATAATTTTGTTTTATCTCAGTAAACTGTGAGGAACTTTATTACTTTAACAAAAAATTCTTTTTTATTATCTTTATCATATACAAAAAAAGTTAAGAAAGTCTTAAAAAACACTGGCATCCTAATTAAAATATGTTAAGATAGAAAATGAAGAGATCATAAATAATTTTATGTGGATTAATGCTTTGTAATAAATCCTGATGGTTAATATAAGGGAGAATCATATGACAATAGATACTGTAAAAAAAACTATTCTAAGGCTTGAATCTTTGTGTGAGTCTTATGACGTCCCTGGCCATGTAAAGCTTGAAGATTTGGAAGAAGCGGTTTTTCATCTTAGCCACGAAGTGCAAAGCATTGACCTTGCTTCTGATCAAAACTTAAAAGGGGAATTAAGTACCCTAGAACGCGCCCTCGCAAACCTTTCTTTAGCTTTGAAAAAGCAGCAGGAAAGCATTGAACACCATGTTAAAGCCATACATCTGCAACAACGTGCTCTCTACGCCTATGCACGGGTTGCCAATAATAATTTTGGAACAGTGGCTTAGTTTGACGAGAGCTTGTCCTTGGATACGGGGGCGAGAATTGCAAAGATTTCCTGACCATGCGGAAATAGCGTTATATAAAATTGATAATTAACACATTTTACCTCTACTCACCGATCCCCGTGCAGGGACCGGTTTGAGCAGAAGCCGTAGAATCAGCGGTCCCAGAAACCTTTAATAACTGGGCAGCAGCGGCAGGTTGTAACCTGAGTTACTTGCTGCATGCATACTGGTGCTGGGCAAGGTTCACAAGCTGGTGCACAAACTGGTGCACAAACTGGCTCTGGTGCGCATGTATTACATCCACCAAAGTTTGCTGAAGCCATGGATGGTGCTAGACAGATCGCTCCCAAGAGAGCAAGAGTGTATAGTTTTTTCATTTTTTTCTCCTATATAGGTTTAAAGTTATGGTGCGTTGTTGTTCTTCTTATTATTTTTCCATTCTAGAAAGAAAAAGATAATATTTTATTAATGTAGAAAAATTTTTTCTAAAATTGCTTATATGCCTTACTCTGCGCTTGTTTTTTCTTATCCAAAACGCAAATTAGACATATATCCTTCTGTTCAACCATCCATTGTGATGTATAAAGGAAGGAGAGATTGGTGAAAAAAGGAGCCAGCCATGTTCATTCATTTACGGGTTCATACGGCGTATTCTTTATTAGAAGGCGCTATTCCCGTCAAAAAACTGATTGGGCTTGCTCAGCACTACAAAATGCCAGCTGTGGCGATGACAGATTCGGGCAATCTTTTTGGTGCCTTTGAGTTTTCTTTGGCGGCTCGAGAGGCAGGTGTTCAACCGATTCTGGGCTGTCAAATTCAGATAACTTCCCCAACTGATCGAAAGAATGAGACCGACTTGTTGGTTTTGCTGGCTCAGAACCAAAGGGGGTATGAAAACCTCCTCAAGATCGTTTCATACACATTTCTGCACAATTTGGAGGGTCAAACGCCACAGATTGATTTTCAGACTATGGCTCCTTGGACAGAAGGGTTGATTGCCCTGACAGGAGGCCCTGATGGGGGCTTGGGGAAATGCCTGTCGCGGGGTCTTGATGGACGAGCGTGTCTCGAGACCCTGCAATCCTTATTTAAAGATAGATTGTATATTGAAATTTCTCGTCAAGGGGACCGCGCTCCTGAAACGAAAAGACTGGAAGATCATTTTATAGAGCTCGCCTATGACTTTGACGTTCCCCTAGTCGCAACCAATGAAGCCTATTTTCCTGATGCAACCCTTTATGAAGCCCATGACGCCCTGTTATGTATTGCAGGCGGAACTTACGTCAATGAGGCGAATCGCCGGCGGGTGACGCCGGATCACAGCTTTAAATCCCCCCAAGATATGGAAACCCTTTTTGCTGACCTTCCTGAAGCGATTGCCAACACATGCGTTATCGCCCAGCGATGTAGTTTCCTGCTGGTCCCCATGACGCCCATCTTGCCCTCTTTCCCTTGTGATGACGAAGTTGAAGAGTTACAGAAACAAGCCCGCTCTGGTTTAGAGGATCGACTCAATAGGTATGTTTATACTCCGGAAATGCATGACCAAGAAAAGCGAGACCTCCGGGAAAAATATTTTACGCAATTGGAATACGAGCTTAAGGTAATTGAAGGGATGAAGTTCCCTGGTTATTTCCTGATTGTTGCTGATTTTATTAAATGGGCAAAAGCCCAAAGTATCCCCGTAGGCCCAGGCCGAGGGTCGGGAGCAGGATCGGTTGTCGCCTGGTCCCTGACCATCACCGACCTGGATCCTTTGCGTTTTGGCCTTGTATTTGAGCGCTTCTTGAACCCAGAGCGGGTGAGTATGCCCGACTTTGACATCGACTTTTGCCAAGAACGACGGGATGAGGTCATCCGCTATGTACGAGATAAATACGGAGCTGATCGGGTTGCCCATATTATCACCTTTGGAAAATTGCAAGCGCGCGCTGTCTTGCGTGATGTGGGACGCGTTCTGCAAATGCCCTACGGGCAAGTCGACCGCATTTGCAAGCTGATTCCCAACAATCCGGCTAATCCTGTAAACATCGAAGAATCCCTTGAGATCGAGCCTCAGCTGAAGCAAATGGTGGAGCAAGATGCGGAGGTAAAACATCTGATTGATATTGCTCAACAACTGGAAGGGCTTTATCGCCATGCCTCAACTCATGCGGCAGGTGTGGTGATTGGAGACCGACCCTTAGATGAGATGGTCCCTCTATATTACGACGCTCGTTCTCCGCTCCCTGCAACCCAATTCAATATGAAGTATATCGAGCAAGCCGGTTTGGTGAAGTTTGATTTTCTAGGGCTCAAAACCCTCACGGTTATTCAGAAAACTGTTGATTCTTTAAAGGAAGGTGGCGTGAAGTTGGATATGCTCGCGATCCCCCTTGATGATGAAAAAACCTATGAGCTGTTAAGACGGGCGGAAACCATCGGAATCTTTCAGGTGGAAAGTTCTGGAATGACAGATGTTGTTCGCAAACTGAAACCTGATCGCTTCGAAGAAATTATTGCCATTGGCGCCCTTTACCGACCCGGCCCTATGGATGATATCCCCCGCTACATTGCGTGCCGGCATGGGGAGGAAAAGGTCAGCTATCTTTACCCCGAGCTTAAACCCATTTTAAGAGAAACCCACGGGGTGATTGTCTATCAAGAACACGTGTTGCGTATTGCACAAGATCTTGCGGGTTATACACTTGGAGGTGCAGATATCCTAAGACGTGCCATGGGAAAAAAAATTAAGTCGGAGATGGATTCCCAGCGCAAGAAATTTATTGATGGTATTTTAGAACGGGTGGGAGGGAAGCCCGCCATAGCAAAAATTCTATTTGATCAGATCGAAAGATTTGCAAGCTATGCTTTTCCGAAGGCGCATGCTGCAACATACGCGTTGATTACCTACCAGACCGCTTATCTCAAGGCCCATTACCCGGTCGAATATATGGCAGCCTTGATGAGTCTTGAGCTCAACAATACGGACAAGCTGACGTTCTTTGCGCGTGAGGTGAAGCGGTTAGGCATTGAGTTGTTGCCTCCCGATGTCAATCACTCGCATCCGGGCTTTAGGGGAGAAAATGGGGCGATCCGTTATGCCCTTGCGGCCATTAAAAATGTAGGAGAGGGGGCGATGGAGGCCCTTGTGAATGAACGGGAGCGTAATGATTCTTATAAAAATATATTCGATTTTGTCGAAAGAGTGGATGGAAAAATCCTTAATAAGCGCCAAATGGAGAATCTTATCTCCGCGGGGGCTTTTGACAGTTTATGCCCCAATCGCCATGAGCTAGCGGAAAACCTGGAAGTTTTATTGCGGTATGGGAACGAGGATCGCCGCTCGGTGAGTCTATTTGGTTTAGAAGGGTCGCGTCCGAAATTGCGAAAGGCGGAAGAATGGCCACCCCTTGAAAAGCTTCGCCTTGAGTTTTCGGCCTTAGGATTTTATCTCACCTCCCATCCTTTAAATGCCTATGGCATAGCCCTTGAGCAAGTTGGTGTTACAACAGTCGCGGACATGATGACCCGTGTAGGGGAGGGGGGGGATGCCCAAACCCATCGTCTCGCGGGAATCGTGATCACAAAGCAAGAGCGGGCTGCCAAAAGCGGGCAGCGCTATGCTTTTGTGCAGCTTTCCGATCCTACCGGTGTTTTTGAAGTGACGGTTTTTTCTGAGCTTTTAAGTCAGTATCGTGAGCTTCTTGAACCGGGAACGCCCCTTCTCATTACTGTGTCAGCCCAACGCTCTGAGGAAAATTTACGATTGACCTGCCAAGGGATTGAAACCTTAGAAAAGGCCACGGAGGGGGGAAGCATAACCGTGACTCTTGAGTCGGAGGATCAGGTGAAAAGGATTATTCGCCTATTGGAAAAGGCCCCGGCGGGAAAAACAAAGATATTTGCTAAAGTTAGAACGACTGCTTCTTTTGCAGTTCTTTCTCTCCCTTCTTCTTATGCCTTAACGCCAGATTTGCGGGCGTCATTGGGGGAGTTTTGTTCATGATATAGAAATAACCATTTCTTAACTAATTGTATTTTATTGTTATGTAAACAGATGGAGGAATAAATGAAAAATAAAGCCATAATCATAATGATAAATTCCCTATTATTTACTGTAAGTTCTGCCGTTGCAATGGATGGCGAAAATGAAGAGTTTACACGTGGGACTCTTCTTAATCCACAATCAATTACCGAAGTGAAAGAGAGCAAATCACTTAAACCCATAATCATCAAAGAGTCTCAGCCCCTTAGCGGGAAGGAAGCCCTGAAAGAATGCCTTCCTCTTTCTCTAGCTACTCTAGGCAATGAGATGGAATCCCCACCAAAAGATAGAGAACAAGCATCTCCCCAGATCTCCCCAACAACCGGCCTTCAAAGAGAACGAAAAATATCTAAAACACTCCCTTTTGAGCGTCGGCGAAAGAGTTCGGGATCTTTAAAAGCCTCTACCAAAACACTGTCCCTTCCTTCCATAATTGTCAATGCTTCGCCCCGAGAAGAAAAAATATCCCCAAGAATCAATATATCACCAAGGAAGGATATATCTCCTAGAAGGGATTCATCCCGAAGGAGCGAGTCATCCCCCAGAACAGATACATCTCCAAGAACTAATATCTCCCCATCGCGAGGGCATGAATACAAAAACACTTCATTAGACTTTTCCCCGTCCCCTCTCAATGAATGGCAGCCAACGGAAAAAACATCTCAAGGGGGCAGCCGAAAGTATATCCTCCCTATGGAGGATCAGAAAGCTCTCGCGGCTATTATGGAGCACATTACAAACGCTGCCGAACAAAAGATGAAAGAACCTTTACAGCATCTTTCAGATTCATCTGAAGAAGCTTTTTTAAGACGGGATGGAGCCATCTCTCCCCAACGTGACCTAAGGGAAGCAAAAATAGTGAGAGTAGAGTCACTGGAAAGGGAGGGATCCAGAACGCCACAACGGGAGCGAAACTCACCAAAAGAGCAAAAGAACCCTTCTCCAGAAGTATTTAAAAAATAAGGGCTCTTACCAAAGAAGTTTTCGGGTTATTTTCACATTTTCTTTGGGTTCCTCAGAAAGCTCCAAAAGTTTTTCTTTTAAACTTAAGGCCCCTTCTGGCTTGCGAAAACAAATTTTCCAATTGTTGTTTGAATCATAGTAATGTTCTGAGAGGAGAAAGCCTGAACTTAGATGTTGAGCCCTGATATTCAGCTCTTCAAAAGCGTCACTCCTTTTATCCTGAGGCATTTTAGTAAATAAATCGAAGAGCAGTTTAAATTCATCAGGTTTTCGTTGCCGCGTATACAATATGAACGCAGCTGTATAATCTAAAGTGGGAACGCCATATTTATTAAGAACGTCGGCCTGCCCTTTAACTTCCCAATAAATTATATTCGCAAAATTTTTCAGGCATGTATAGCGGGCACAAAATGTGCGCACTTTGTTTTCCTCGTCATTCAATTGTTTCCAAATTCCAGGATGATGATATTTATTCGATGGATGTATTGTTGGCTCGTCCTCGCTATCACTGCCCATAGCCTGCACAGAAAATCCACTCATTGTGAGGAGGGCTGCTGAAAAGATTATAGTTCTCATTTTTTGTAACATAAAGACTACCTTTGTTTATTGAGGTTAATAGGAGCTGCAATCAGTTCTCAGGAAGAATGTTGAGGTTGAAGGCGCGTCGTTGAGCCCCAAGAATTTCTGACTCCTGCCGACTGATCACCGTCGTCCAAACAACTTTTCCATATCAGCCCGCTTGAGCTCCACATACGTCGGACGTCCATGGTTACATTGACCGGAATGGGGCGTTTGTTCCATTTGACGGAGCAGGGCGTTCATTTCTTCAATGGAAAGTTTTCGGCCAGCACGTACACTGTTGTGGCAGGCACAGGTCGCTAGTATTTCGGCAAGGCGTTCTTTCAAGCTCAACGGACTGCCAAGTTCTTCAATCTCGTCCGCTAAATCGCGTAAGAGTCTTTGGAGATCGACTTCGCCCAATAAAGCGGGAATCTCACGAATCAGCATGGCTTTTTCTCCGAAAGGCTCAATGATCAGACCAAGTGCTTTGAGTTCTTGCTGGACATCCTTAAGGCGCTGGAGGGCATTCTGGTCAAGTTCTACCACTTCTGGGATCAAAAGGGGCTGGCGTTGGACATGACCCATTTCCGCTTTGAGCTTTTCATAGACCAGGCGTTCATGGGCCGCATGCTGGTCCACAATGATCATCCCTTCGGCCCCTTGAGCAATAATATAGGTGCCATGGAGCTGCGCCTTAGCAAAGCCAAGGGGTGGGGTCTCCATAAAGTTGTCATCCCGAAGAGGCTTGTCATCCTGAACTTGATTCAGGATCTCCTGAGATCCCGGCTCAAGGCCGGAATGACAAGTCTTTTGTATATGAGAAGCCTCTTGTAAATATTCTGTAGGCTTATAATCTGTCCTCGGGATGTAGTTAACTCTTTGCGATGCTGTCGGCCTATAGGCGGCCAATGGAGGTTGGTAAGATGGTTCCGGCCGTAAGGAGCGCAAGGCTTGCGCGCTGACGGTTGTGGACGTTTTATGGCTCGCGCCCCCCAGGGTTTGCTTTAAGGCGCTTACAATGGTTCCTCGAATAAGCCCGCTGTCGCGGAAACGGACTTCTGTTTTGGCAGGGTGAACGTTGACGTCCACTTCCTCGTAAGGCAAATCCACAAACAGGGCAAGAAGGGGATAGCGATCGGATGCCAGAAAATCCTGATAGGCCGCGCGCACGGCCCCATGCAATAGCTTATCTTTAACTGGTCGGCCATTCACAAACAGGTATTGGTGGGTTGCATTTGAGCGATTCAAGGTCGGCAGAGAAATAAACCCTCTCAGGTGGATATCCCCTCGGCTCATCTCAAGGGGGAGGGCATTTTGTGAAAATTCCGTTCCCATGACTTGAGACAGTCGCGCTTGAAGCCCCTCGCAGGACTTATAATCAAAGACGACCCTTTGGTCGGACAGCAATTTGAACCCGACGGCGTGATGACCCATGCAGAGTCGATTCAACATCTCAACCGTATGGGAGAGCTCTGTCGTGGGCGTTTTAAGGAACTTCAGACGGGCAGGAGTGGCATAAAACAGGTCCTTCACCTCAATGTGGGTTCCTTGAGGATGGGAAGTGGGCATAATCGGTTTTTTCTCGCCACCCTCGACCTTTAACAGCCAGGCTTCTTTAGCATTTTGTAGGCGGCTTGTCAGATGTAAACGACTAACAGAGCCAATGGAGGGAAGGGCCTCTCCCCGAAACCCGAGGGTTTGGATGTTAAAGAGGTCCGCTTCGGGAAGCTTGGATGTGGCATGACGTTCAACAGCGAGCTCGAGATCTTCCGGGCCCATGCCGATCCCATTGTCTGTCACCGCAATGAGGCTCCGGCCTCCATCCCTCAGTTGTACAGTGATGGTTGTGGCCTTGGCATCAAGGGCGTTCTCTACCAGCTCCTTAACGGCAGAGGCGGGACGTTCAATGACTTCTCCGGCTGCGATTTGGTTGATAAGGTGGGGTTCGAGCTTGCGAATTTTCATAAAGTTAGCTGCCTTCTTCTTAATGAGATTCCATAGTTAATGCATTGATAATGCCGAATTTTTATTTCAGATCCCGGATCAAGTCCGGGATGGCAATGTCAACGGTGTTGGTCCCTATAATAATCACTTTTGCAAACTCAATAATTTTTGCAGTAGAGCTTCCCCCATCCGGGATCTGAAAAAATTTGTGACCCTTTCTCACATTCTTTTGGGTTCATAAGGAAGGGTTAGCAGTTTGTCTTCTAATCTTATTCTTCCGTTTTCTATACGTAATTTTTCAATTTCATCGTAACAAGATTGTTCTAATTCATTGACACCAGATTGGGTAGGTGAAATTCTCTTATGGAGAAGGTTTATTTTTATTGTTTGTATACGTGTAGTTTTTTCGTCTCTCATGCGACTGAAATCGATTGCTTCCTCTTTACCTTCTGAATCGACATAAAATTCACCAAGCGTCCTACCTGTGCCATACGCGGCCCAGGCATTCAGCTCAGAAAACGCATCCTTTCTTTTATCAACAGGCATCTTCGTAAATAAATCATAGAGCAATTGGAATTCTCCAGGAACTCGGCGCTTATTATAAAATAAGAACGCAGCTATATAATCTACATGAGGAACGCCATATTCATTAAGAGCGAAAGCCTTTCCTTTAACTTCATGATAAACATCCTCTACAAGCCATTCAGCAAGATTATAGCGTTCGCAGAAAGAATAGACCTGGGTTTGTTCTTCATTACTGTAAGAGGGTTGTTTCAGGATCTTTTGCGATGTTATCGGAAAATCCAAGGCCTCCCAAGGATTCTCCATAGCCTGAGCTGAAAATGCACCCATTGTGAGAATCGTCGTTGAAAAAATTAAAGTCTTCAATTTTTGTATCATCATAAACACCTTTCATTTTATTTTTAATAGAGTCTGCAATGTGCCAAAGCACGTTCTTGGTGTCAATGGTACTCATCTGCAGATTTTCATGCAGCGAGATACTCCCGGGCCAAGCGTTTGCCCTCTTCCACGGCGGGTTGATCAAACGCATTCACGCCCATAAAATAGGAGGTAATGATTGTCTCAATCATAAAGTGCATCATGAGGGCGCCCATAGAACGTTCATCAAGCGCCTCTACTGTAATCAAGCGAGTAGGGCACTTATGGTTTACCAACGTCTCATAGGTGGCTCTGAGTTCTGCGTCAAAAAGATCGCCCATGGTTTTGCCTGTGAATTCAGGAATAAGAGAGGACTGAACGGCTTCCCCTCGTCCTTGCCATTGAGGGGTGATAAGTGTAAAGAACTTGTCCTTTGGACCGTCAAGATAGAGTTGGAGTTGACTATGTTGATCAACGGTGCCTAAGGCCCGGATCGGAGTTGTGCCTTTTCCATCCTTGCCGACACTTTCTGCCCATAGCTGGCGATACCAGAGGGCAAAAGAATCAAGCTGATCCGCATAGGGCAGCATGACAGACAGGGGCTTATTGTGGTGTGCTGCCATGGCCGCACCCTGAAGGGCAGGGGGGGACTCCTCCGTTAGATGATTCTCTAAAATGGTTCGAGCGCCCTCTCGGAAAGCGTGAGCATCGAGACCCGCAAGAAGGGTAGGTAAAAGCCCCACAACAGAAAAGCAAGAATATCGGCCGCCTACATTTGTTGGATGGTCCAAACATGTCCATTGATGGTCTTCTGCAATTTTTCTTAGGGTGTTGGGTGTAGGCTCGGTAATGGCCATAAAGTGCTTTTTATCGAGGCGCTGTAAGCAAATGGCGAGTTGCATGAGGGTTTCAACAGTTGAACCCGATTTTGAAATCGCTAGTACCCCTGTTGCCTTAGGGTTAATGGTTTCAAATAACCTGCTAAAGGTGTGGGGATCGATATTATCCATAAAATGTAGGCGTGGGGCTTTCTGGCCGGCAAGGGCATAAAGGGTTTTTCCTCCTAGGCTTGATCCTCCCGTTCCTAAGATAAGGATGTCGTCAAAGTTTTCAAATCGCTCGGCGGCTTCTTGGTATGATGTGATGTCGTCTGTTTTCTCAACCAGGGAGAGGGGCGCGAGTTCACCTTTTTGGTAGGCCGTTCTAAAGGTGGTTAGTGCATCGGGATAAAAATTTTTAAAAGCGTTTTTATTGTCAACCTGACAACCGTCTAAATTCTGGTTATAAATCATCATATATTACCTATGAATCGAAGTTTGAAAGACGACCCCCCACCCGCCCAATGGGTGACCTTTTCCGCCAACCCAATAGCATCCTCCCGGAATTTAGAAAAGCTTATCTTTGGCGTAAGCGGAGGGCTAGATTTTCTTAATGTCCGCGGCCCAGGAATCAAGTTGCAAAATTTTTCTGGGTCCCCGAATTCCCCACTTTCGTGGGGGCAGGGATGACGCTCGTTGGGGGCGAGAGGGCCCTCGCCGCGAGGCGAGGACGCTTTAAATTTCAATCCTGCTTCCGTGAAGATGGGAATGAGGCTGCTGGGAGTTGAGAAGTGAAAAATCACTCAGCCCCTCCCTGCAGCTGAATATCCTTCTCTGCCAAAGGTGGCATGACATTAGTGCGTACATTGGGGCTGGGGGAGATGCCTTTTTTCTGAAGCTCTTCAACTTCTGTATAAGGATCAAGAGCGTCTCCCTTTGGTTTTGTCTTTTTAATGCCCAATCTTTGTATGATCGTCTTGTCCGCTGTCTTCTCCATCCGGGCTTCCGTATCAACCTTATATCGTACGTCTTCTTGATTTGGCTTGACCTGGCTCATTTCGAGAAGAGCTTTTTGTCCAGGACTCAAGGATTTTTTAGCGCCTTCGGATCCCAGAATTTTTTCTTGTTGGTTCTGTCTTGCAGTCTTATCTTGAGGACGTTCTACCCCGGGCATAGGGGTGGGGAGACAAGAAAAATCAGGTGGCATTTCAAGAGGTTGCAGACTAGGGTCGACGGCATATTCCTTGGGGGGATCACGGTCAATCCCCAGTGTTTTTTTAACTGAGCTGCATCCCTGTAATGCGAGACATGCACAGAGGAGCCCCATGGTAATAGATAGAGAGCGTTTAATCACTTTTTTTTCCTCACATAACTTTCTAAAATTAAAAGACCTACACCTACCGTAATCGCGCTATCTGCGACATTAAAGGCAGGAAAATGGTAACCGAAAATGTAGACGGGAACGTAAATAAAATCAACTACTGCTCCATCAAAGCGCAAACGGTCAATAATGTTTCCAATAGCCCCTCCGATAACCATACTCAAGCTGACAAGCAAAAGCTTGTCCGTGGTTCGCCATATCCAGATCCCTAAACTTATGGAAATGGCCAAGGCGATAATGATCAGTCCAATGGTTCCCCATATCGAGTGAGCTTTAAATAAACCAAACCCAACGCCTTTGTTCCAAGCAAGGACAAACTCCAAAAAGGGGAAAACCTTAATGACAGTTGGTGGATTCATTAGGTCATAAAGAATCCAAGCCTTTGAAGCCTGATCGAGAACAATAACCAAAAGGCCGATGAGAGCGGCGTAAGTTAGACGGATCATTTCTTATCCATCCTCTCCACAACAGTACCGCACCTACAACATAAATCAGGGGTTATCTCAACGGTTCCCACTTCAGGTAACACTCTCCAACAACGGTTGCATTTATTTCCAGATGCGAGGGTTACGCGTACGCCCATGTTTGGTGTTTCGTCTAGCATAAAGGCCCCCTCAGGAACGGGACCTTCAATCACCTCAACGTCGGAGGTAATGGAGAGCTCGGCTAAATCTACATTCTGAATAAAAACCTTGTGAGAAGAATCTATAAAAAGCGTGACCTTAGCTTGAAGGCTCGATCCAAAAACTTTAGAGGCTCGAGCTACTTCAAGCGCTCCAGTCATAAGTTTTCGAATGGCCCGAAGTCCGTCATATTTCCTTCCCAACTCAAGGGCATTCCACTTAAAGGGAAGTTCAGGGAATGTTTCTAAGTGCACGCTTCCTTGGCTCTGGGGATAACGACTTAGCCACGCTTCCTCTGCCGTGAAACAAAGAACAGGGGAAAGCCATTTAACAAGACAATCAAAAGTGATATCCATCAGCGTGCGCGTGGCGCGCCGCTTGGAATCTTTTGGATCATCACAATAGAGAGAGTCTTTGCGCATATCAAAATAAAATGCAGAAAGATCCCCTGAGCAGAAATTGTGAATTTCGGAATATAGGGCTTGGAATTCATAAGCCTGGGAGGCATCCCGGACTTTTTGATCCAGTTCATAAAGGCGATGAAGGAGCCATTTTTCCAGCTCTGGCATTTGATCATAATCGATTTTTTCATCCTCGGAAAATTCAGCAAGGGCGCCCAGCAGATAACGCAACGTATTGCGATAACGTCTGTAGATATCTTGTTGTCTTTTAAGGATTTCGGGGCCTACGCGTAAATCTTCGTAATAGTCGCTTCCAACAACCCACAGGCGCAAAAGATCGGCCCCAAGGGTGCTGGTGATGGTTTGAGGAGACACTGCGTCTCCTCGAGATTTTGACATCTTGCGACCGTTTTCATCGACGATAAAGCCACAGGTCATGACTTGCTTATAAGGAGCACCATGACCTGTCCCACAGGACACAAGGAGAGAAGACTGAAACCATCCCCGGTGTTGATCCGAGCCTTCTAAATAAAGATCAGCTGGCCACCGGAGATCAGGGCGTTCACGGAGCACAAAGCTTTGGGTGGCACCTGATTCAAACCAGACATCAATAATATCTTGAACTTGTTCATAGTCAGAAGATTTATAACTTTCTCCTAAAAACAGCGAAGGGTCACCCGAATACCATATATCCGATCCATGCTCTTTAAAGGCTTTTACGATGCGTCCCATCACTGCATGGTCTCTAAGGACATCGCCTGTTGCTTTGTGCACAAAGAGGGGCAGGGGAACACCCCACGGACGTTGGCGTGACAGCCCCCAATCGGCCGGACGATTCTCAACCATGGATTGAATGCGATGCTTTGAAATGGTAGGGATCCATTGGACCGTATCAACGGCCTCAAGCGACTTTTTGCGCAAATCTTCTTTCTCAAGATCAATAAACCATTGAGGGGTGGTTCTAAAAATAAGAGGTTTTTTAGAACGCCATGAATGAGGATAGCTATGAACAAGTTTTGCTTGCTTTAGGAGAACTCCCTTTTTTTCAAGTTTTTCAATGATTTCAGGGCCTACTTTATAAACATGTTTTCCTGCAAAAAGAGGGACGTGGGTGTAGTAAAGGCCATCTTCGGCAACTGTTTCTGGGATTTCAAGGTTGAAGGCTTTTCCAACCGCAAAATCTTCGACGCCGTGGCCGGGGGCTGTATGTACAAGGCCTGTTCCAGCTTCGAGTGTGACGTGTTCACCGGGAAGGAGGGGAACATCAAAATCATAACCTTCTCCATGGAAGGGATGGTGGCTATGGGTGCCTTTAAGATCAGAACCTTTAAGTGTTTCTAAGACCGTGCTTGTGGTGATGCCGATTTCTTCTTCAAATGTCTCCCTCAGGCCTTCAGCAATCAGCAAGACTTCCCCGACAACTGCGAGGGAACCTTCTTTCTTTTCTTCAACCCGGAGCGCGATATAGTCGAGATCTACTCCATAGGCCAAAGCCCGGTTGCCCGGTAGTGTCCACGCTGTGGTGGTCCAAATAACAGCGTTTGCCCCTTTTAAAGAGGGAAGAGGAGATTCGGTGATGGGAAAGCGTACATAAAGGGAAAAGGACTCATGGTCCATATATTCAATTTCCATCTCGGCCAACGCCGTTTTTTCCACAACGGACCACATGACCGGTTTGACACCCCGATACAGACTACCATTCAAGAGGAATATGCCTATAAGACGGACAATTTCGGCTTCTGCATCTGGTGACATGGTCGTATAAGGATTGTCCCATTCTGCTGTGACACCAAGACGTTTGAAATCATCCCGTTGGACATCAATCCAACTATTCGCAAAGTCTCTGCATTCTTGACGGAATTGAAGAAGAGGGATGTCTTCTTTTTGAATCCCTTTTTGCCGATACTTTTCTTCAATTTTTGCTTCGATGGGCAGCCCATGACAATCCCAGCCAGGAACATATGGAGTTAATTTTCCAAGCTTATACTGGGATTTATTCACCACATCTTTCAAAATTTTATTCAGAGCATGTCCTAAATGAATATGACCATTCGCAAAAGGAGGGCCATCATGCAGAATGAAGAGCTCGCGGTCTTTCGCGCGTTCCATCATAAGCCCATATAGGTCCATCTCTTCCCACCTTTTGAGGAGCTCTGGCTCCCGGATAGGCAAATCGCCTTTCATGGGAAAGTCAGTCTTGGGTAAAAAAATGGTCGGGCGATAATCTTGGGTCATGGTTGCTATCATTCATTTATGTTTTATAATTTAGTTGTGCCATTGATCCCTTTGTTCGTCAAATGGGATTTACTTTTTAATTTAATTTCAGCATGTCGCCTAAGACCTCAAATTTTGGACTCTTAAACGAATATTAAGGCTTTTTGAGTAACCTTTAATCAGCATAAAAACGGGAAAAAGACAGTGATTAAAAACTCAAAAGAAAAATATGGCAGTATTGCCATAGCACTGCATTGGTTTATGGCAATATTGATTATTGGCCAGCTTGCTCTTGGTTTTTATATGGTTGACCTTCCGAGTGGGCTACAGAAAATAGAGCTCATTGGTTGGCATAAAGAAATAGGGGTATGTATCCTTCTGCTTGTTACGTTGCGCCTTGCTTGGCGAATGCGCAATATTAGTCCTTTACCTCCAAAGCATACACCCTATTGGCAACAACTAGCCGCAACCGGCGTCCATTATTTACTCTATGCCGTGATATTTGCTCTGCCCTTAACGGGTTGGCTGCTCTCTTCTGCAGCAGGGCATCCTGTTTCATTTTTTGGTTTCTTTGTTTTGCCAGGCCTTATTTCTCCAAATAAACACTTAGCATTTCTATTTTTTACAGCTCATCAATGGTTGGCTTTTGGTCTTATGGGACTCCTTGTCGTTCATGTTGGCGCTGTCTTCTATCATTACGTTTTTTATAAACATAACATCCTACGGAGAATATTTCCCTAGGAAACCCTATGATTAATCCTCACTTGTTCACAAATCACATACCATATATGCCGAAATGATACTTCTAAAATAAGTACATTTGGTTAGAATGGAAGTAAGGTGCCTTTGAGGTGCCTTTTATCTGGTTGGTATCTAAGTAATATTTTGGTGGTGGTTTTTGTTGTTATTTTAAGATCTCACCTTATCGGTGGGTAAAGTCGCAGAGTATTATTAGCCTCCCTAAGAATACTCTGCTTCATATTTCTAGCTTGGTGAAGGATAAAGGTACATGTGTCTGCTTTATAAGAGGTGGTAGGATTACAGAACGTTAAGATCCCCACGTAAGGTCAGTAAATCACCAACGAGCTGTTAAAATTGGAGGCTAAAAGGAGATAGTCATGCAAAGTACGGCCCCAATAGAACAAAAAAAAATCCAAAGATTCTTAAAAATCCCAACCGAGAAATATCAATATACTTTAGACCTTTCTTTTTCAAAAAAAACTTTAACTCAAGCCCATAATTCCCTCTTGCAGGATGACCATGCAAGAGCCAAAGACTGCCTTTCTCTCATACCTGATCCTTTATGGCGGGATGTCTGTGGGGATCTTATCATTATGATGGGGCCGGCCTCGGTTCTAAAAATATGGAAAAGTACATTGGGAGAATTCTGTCCACAGGATAAAGCGCTTGATTTTACTTGCGAAACAGAAGAGGCCGCCGCCTTTGCTCAGCAATATGATTTTGTTATTCTGGGAAGCTTGAAACGTTATTTTCCGGCTCTTAAACAGCTAAGGGTACACTTCCAGTAATCTATGTTCATTATTCATAAATTCTTGAAACGGTAGCGCTTACCTCCCTCAAAGACCTCTTTCCGACTAGGAAATACTGAATACTGATGGGAAAAGCTCCCATAACATTCCCCCAAATATTAGTTGTTCACTTTAGCCTTTTCTATTAAGGTAGCAGCTTATTTACCGATAAGGAAACGCTTGGATGTCACAAAATTTATTGCAACGCCTCAATAAAATTCATCATAAGGTTGATTGGCTTGGACTTAGAGAGGTCAAAGAAATCACGAGAAATTATATAGCCCGTAATGGAAAAATAGAAAAAAACACCACAAATATTGATCATGGATGTATGGTTGAAGTTTTACTTAATGGCCACTTTGCTTATTGTGGAGCTGCCAACATGACAGATGAGGCCCTTCAAAAAGCCTGTGATCGTGCAACCCTTTTGGCTCAACATACAGCTTCCTGGAAAACGTTTCCTGCAAGCCTGGATCATCGCCCTCCCTCTGTCGGGACCTATCAGACCCAAACCCCGTTTCCCTTGGATAAGGCCAGCCCTGGTGAAATTATGAGTCTTCTGATAAATGCAACGATAAAAATGAAGGTTTCAGACAAGATTGTGAATTGCATCGCCCATGCCATGATGATTGAGACTGAAATTACCCTTGCTAGCAGCACGGGGGCCCATATTCATCAACAGTTTTCCTCTCTTGCTCCTTATTTAAGGGCAACGGCCCAAGATGGGACAGAAATACAAAATCGCAGCGTATCGCCCTGTCATCAGGGAGGACTCGAGCTTTTAAACCAAGCAGAACTCGCAACGGAAGCAGAACGCATCGGAAGAGAAGCCGTAGAGTTGCTAACAGCTGAGCAGTGTCCCACGGGTGTATATGACGTGATTTTGGCGCCGGATCAGCTTTATCTACAAATTCATGAATCCATTGGTCATCCTTTAGAACTCGACCGTATTTTAGGCGATGAAAGGAATTATGCAGGATGGAGTTTTGTTCAGCTCTCTGACTTTGGGCACTTACAGTATGGCTCGTCCTTACTGAATATTGTCTTCGATCCAACGGTTGTTGGTGAATATGCTTCTTATCACTTTGATGACGCGGGGATTCCCGCGACTCGTGAGTATCTCATTAAAGATGGCCTATTGTTGCGTGGAATTGGTGGGATTGATAGTCAAAAGCGAGGGAACATCCCAGGAGTTTCTTCCATGCGCGCTCAATCTTGGAACAGACCCCCGATTGATCGCATGGCCAATATAAATCTTGAGCCTGGAAATAGCTCATTTTCTGAGATGATAGGGAGTGTGGAACGGGGAATTTATATGACCACGAATACCTGCTGGTCGATTGATGACTATCGGAATAAATTTCAGTTTGGCTGTGAGTATGCCAAGCTTATCGAAAATGGAAAGCTCACGAAAACAATTAAAAACCCCAATTATCGTGGTGTGACCGCCCCCTTTTGGAACAATTTAAAAATGGTGGGTGATGCGTCTACCTTTGAAGTTTGGGGGAATACTTATTGTGGCAAGGGTGAACCCAATCAAGTTATTCGGGTGGGCCATGCCACACCTCCTTGTTTGTTTGGAAATGTCGATGTATTTGGAGGTGCCTAATGAAAATGGATAGAAGACAACAGCAAAAGCAGGACTTAAAAGCCCTTAGTCAGTCCCTCTTTCAAACGCTGGACACTGATGAGCATCTGACCTTGGCCTATTCGGGAGAAGAGTCCCTCTTTATCAGGGTCAACAAAACAACAATCCGTCAAATTTCTGAGGTCACCCAAGCCAATTTATCTCTTGATTTTATTTCTGGACGCCATCACACGGAGTGCACCTTTTCTCTTTCTGGAGATGTGGTTCAGGATACAAAACAGGCTTTAAAAATTATAGAGCAGTGTCGTCTGGAATGTAAAAGCTTACCGGAAGACCCTTTTTTGGTGCTCCCGGAGGCAGGAGAAAGTAGTGAAGAAGATCATTTTGGAGCGTTCGCACCTCTAGAAAAATTAGCAGACATCCTGCTTAAACCTGCCGCTTCCCTTGACCTTGCGGGGCTGTATGCTGCGGGAACCCTCATGCGAGCTTCCATCAATTCGAAAGGTCAGTTTCATTGGTTTTCCACTGATAATTTCTATTTTGATTACTCTCTCTATACCCTCTCCCAAAAAGCCATAAAATCGATTTATGCGGGCAATGAGTGGAAGGATGAGGATTATTGGAAAAATCTGGAGCAAGCCAAAAACCAATTGAAAGCGCTTGATAAAACGTCCAAAAAACTATCGCCGGGCAAATATCGGGTTTACTTTGCCCCCGCAGCTGTCGCTGAATTTTCAATGGCTTGGTCAGGGTTGAGCGAGAAAGCTCTAAAGGAGGGGCGCTCCCCCCTCAAACAACTTGCTGAAGGAGAAACTAAATTATCACCTCTCCTTTCTCTCGAAGAAGATTTTAACCAAGGATTGGTGCCTCGCTTCAATGAATTTGGTGAAGTTTCTCCTTTAAAAATTTCATTGATTACACAAGGGAAATTAATGTCCACTCTTGTTAATCGTCGTACCGCTCAAGAATATGGCATTGTATCAAATGGAGCTAATGGAGGCGAGGGGACGCGTTCACCGCGTATGCTACCTGGTCATTTAAATGAATCTATGATTTTATCCAGCATAGGAACGGGATTATATGTTTCCAACCTTCATTATTTAAACTGGAGTGATCTTCAACAAGGTCGTATCACAGGAATGACGCGATACGGTTGTTTTTGGGTAGAGAATGGAGAAATTGTGAGCCCCATTCAAGATATGAGATTTGATGAAACCCTCTATAGCTTTTTTGGGAGTAATCTTGAGGCTATAGGGGATACGGTACAACTCATCCCTCATACGTGGAGCTATTGGGAAAGAAGTTTGGGGGGGAACTACGTGCCTGGCATTCTGGTGAATGATTTTTCGTTTACACTATAGTGGAGACCCTTTAGTTTTGCCTGTGGCTCACTGTCATAGCTCGGCTTTCTTTCCACATTATTTTAAGTTCTGAAACAGTTTTTACAAAAAATTAATGATTCTTGTTCTACAATAAAGTTTGCAAATATCGTTAATTTCTTTAAAAATGTTTTGAATGAGGAAAAAGAGTTATGAAGAGAAAATTATTAATTTTCGCCTCGTTTCTAACGCTCTGGGGAGGAAATGCAAATGCCATCACTCTTAACAATCCGACAGATAGAAATATTACTTTTGAAATTTATCTAGAGACCGCAGAAGGGTCTCAACTTATAGGGTCGTACCCCCTGCGCAAGGGGTGTTATAGGTATGGAATAGCGGATCTCCTTCGTCGTGTCGGAGAGCAGGGTATCTTAAACATTTCTCTTCACGATATAAATCGGGGTACTTTAATCTCACTTTGTCAGGGCCAACCTATTAACGACCAAACAATTAATCAGATAGATTGTAAGACTGTTACATACGAATTTCCCAGAGATCGCAGGCGGGGCGACAGAAGTCTCTCCTGCAATGTAACAGGGTAGTCCAATATAACCCTTACTTTTTTCCCTTCCCCAAAAAACTCCCCAGCTGGTCATTCAAAATTTTAGGGGCGACGATCTTAATTCCCCCCGGTTCTAGGGTTCCCAATTGGAAAGGACCATAGCTGGTGCGAATCAGTCGGCTTACGGGCCAACCAAGGAACTCAAAAACCCGGCGTAATTCTCGGTTCTTACCCTCTTGAAGACTAACCGTCAGCCACGCATTGTCGCCTTGCTGACGATCTAGACTAGCTGTGATGGAGCCATAATGAATCCCATCAATCGTAATGCCGTGCCCAAGCTTTGCGAGCTCTGCACCATCCACGTGTCCATGGAGACGAACCCGATAACGGCGGACCCAGCCTGTTGAAGGGAGTTCCAGATGACGCGCAAGCTCTCCGTCGTTTGTCAGAAGGAGCAGCCCCTCACTGTTCAAATCAAGCCGTCCAACAGAAATCACCCGTGGCAATTCTGGCGGGAGGGTCTGAAAAATGGTTTGCCGTCCTAGTTCATCCTTGTGGGTCGTAACCAGCCCTCTCGGCTTATAATAGAGCCAAAGACGGGTAGCTTCTGCTTGGGGGAGCAATTTACCATCAATCATAATACGATTGTGGCGAGTCACGCATAAAGCTGGGGTTTCCAGTACTTTTCCGTCTACGCGAACACGCCCATCCAAAATCCAGGCTTCTGCATCACGCCGAGAACAAAGGCCGGCACGGGCCATAACCTTTGCAATACGCTCTCCCTTATCCACGGGCAGCTGCAATGAAAGCCTTAAAAAGGGTGCTTTCCTGAGGAGATATGATAAATTCGGGGTGCCACTGAACGCCCAAGCAAAAACGATAACCCGGAGCTTCAATGCCTTCAATAATTCCATCCGGCGCCCACGCATTCACCACAACCCCAGGCGCAGGGTCCTTAACCGCTTGGTGATGGACGCTGTTGACGAAGAGATCTTCTGTGCCCATTATTTGATTCAGTAGGGTTCCTTTTTCAATTTTGATCTTATGGCAAGCTTCATCACGGTGTTGAGACTGTTTGTGTTCAAGAGCCCCGGGAATTTCATCAGGAATATGCTGGATCAATGTCCCCCCAAGGGCCACATTAAGAACCTGCTCTCCACCACAAATCCCTAAAAGAGGGAGGTCCTTTTGGAGAGCCTGCTGTGCAATGTCCTTTTCAAAAAGCGTACGTTTTGGCTTAAGTTTTACAGTGGGGTGGACGTCTGAAACCCCATATAAGTTAGGATGCACATCGTGTCCCCCTCCGGTAATCAACAAACCATCGATGAAGGAAAGATAGTCAGGTATGAGGTCACGTTCATGGATCAGTGGAAAAGGAATGCCTCCCGCGTTCATAATCGCTGTACAATAATTTTCCCGAAGAACATACCAGGGATACTGAGAATAGCCGCCAGGATCTTGGGCATCAAATGTGATTCCAATAAGGGGTTTTGTAGACATGACACTCCTATAAATAATTGAAGCACTATAGCGTCTATTAGGCGGAAAAGGCAAGGGTGCCAGTCAGTGTTTAGAGCGAATGGTGTAATGGATCTTATGGGCTTCATATTCAAGAACGATCTGAGCACGCGTTGGTAGGGGAGGTCTTAACGCCATACATGGGCGCGCAAACACCCATGTATAGCTGACCATAATAACGCCTTACAGCAATAAGGAGTATAAGATGGCTATAAGCAACCTAGCCGCATCAGCGGGAATTTTCAAGTAATTATCCCGTGAGTCACGGTAAACGAATCTAAATTGTAGGAAATCCCTTATGATTATGGTAATCTTTCTTTACAAATGCACCAAAGGTGCGTCATTCCCGCGAAGGCGGGAACCCAGGACGATGCCTACACCCACTCTGCTAGGTACAACATATACCAGAAATTACCTAGGTTCTCTCCGCAGCAGGGAATGACGCCTGGGGGTAACTTGACCTCTTTTTCGATTAACAGGCGTACTCTAACATTTAGGTGCGTTTACCGTGCCCTTGAATAGCAGCAATTGAAATGCATCATCCAAGTCCAGGAGCACTTTGCTTTGCAAGCCTTGCTCCCAGAATCTGAAGCGAAGGATAATTCAAGCCGTATTCTGTGCAAACGATCTTAAGACATTCTTAAGATCTTTTTGTTAGAAAGGTAGAAAATTTAGGAGGTTCCTATGGGAAAAAATATTTTCATTACAGCAAGTTTGGCAACTTTATTCTATGCAACCTTCGTGTGGGCTGAACCCTCTGTCGGTGAGAAAGCCTTTCTTGATCAAGTCATCAAAAGTGCCATCAATGATCTCGTTGAAGATAATGCTATGTTTGCCGAGCCTAAACCAGCAGAACATTTTCAAGAATTGCAAGCCATTCAGAATCCCCGCGTGCCCATGGTTTTATGTTCAGACTCGCGAGTTCAGACGAATAATTTTTCTCAAAATGGTGCGGAAAACGATATATTTATTGCGAGAAATATAGGCAATTAATTTATCACGGCGAGGGGGTCCATCGAATACGGCGTGGATATTTTAAAACATCTGTTCTCATTTTTGTAGGACATTCTCATTGTGGAGCCATAAAAGCTGCGAGGGGGGGATTACAGCAAGGGAGCTCCCGCGATCAAACAAGAGCTTAATACCCTAGATGTAAAAGCAGCTCATGATGATAAGGAAGGGGTTGTTTTAAATGTTCATAATCAAGTTGCAGCAGCCTTGGGGGATTTTAAAAAGAAAGTAGATTCAGGTGAGCTGGCTATTATAGGGGTCGTGTATGACTTCCGGGATGATTATGGGTATGGAAATGGTCAACTTATTATTGTGAATTTGAATGGAGAGAAAGATGCAAAGATAATTCGGGACTCTCATTATTTTGATGCGTTAAAAAAGGTATCTATCGGCGTTAAGAGTTGAGAGAACTCACCTCATCCTAGAGGGTGTTGATGATCAGATTATACCGATCAACACCTCCATGCGGCTTTATATCAAACTGCCCACTGTGTAAAAAAATATTCCTCGTAATGTGCCTGCAATTTTTCAGAGGTCTATGATGCCAGCCCTAGGCATTATCCTTTAACATTCCTCAAGCGACTGAAAAGCTAGTGGGTTGGTTTTTTATAACGTTGCAGAAGGTTTTCTATATCTCCAGAATTCATAGGCATTCCAAAATAAAATCCTTGAATAAGTTCACACTTTTTTTTCTTTAGGAAATCGAGTTGTCCTTGGGTCTCAACGCCTTCTGCAATAACTTCATAGTTTAAGCTATGAGACATATCAATAATAGCTTTAATTATTACTTCATCGCCGTTGTCAACGCTAATATTATTAATGAAGGACCGATCTATTTTCAAGCGATCGATATGAACCTTGGTAAGATTGGATAAAGTGGAATTACCTGTGCCAAAATCATCTAAGGCGATTTTAACGCCTAGGTCGCTAATTTTATTGATCGTGTAAATAATTTCAGGATTAGCTATTATAACATTTTCAGTTATTTCTATTTCAAGATACTTAGAGCTTAACCCAGCTTCATTTAATATATTATTTACAATTTTGTCAAAATTGCTAAATTTTAATTGGGCACTCGCAACATTGACACCTACGCAAAAAGGGGGGAATCCTTTTTCTTGCCAAATCTTGTTTTGCTTACAGGCTTCTTTGAGAACCCATTCTCCTATAGGAATAATAAGGCCCGTCTCTTCAGCTATAGGAATAAAGTCCATGGGGAGAAGAAGACCATATTTTGGGTGATTCCATCGGATAAGGGCTTCAACAGCTCTGAGTTTTTTATTGTTATCTATGTTAAACTGTGGCTGATAGCATAAATAAAACTCATTTCTCTCAAGGGCTCCTCGCAAATCATCTTCTCGTTCCATCTTTCTTACTGCTTCCTTATTAAGCGCTGAGGAATAGAATTGAAATTGATTACCTCCAAAGTTTTTTGCACGATACATCGCAAGGTCAGCATTTCTAAGTAATAAATTTGTCGTTTTACCATCTCTAGGGTAAATAGCAATTCCTATACTTGCTCCAATAACGATATTTCTATTTGAGATCTTAAAGGGTTTTTTAAAAAGGCTCAATAATTTTTCACCGACCTTTATAATTTCTTTTGGATTTTTTAAAGCTTGAATAATCATAACAAATTCGTCACCCCCTTGTCTCGCAACCGTGTCTTGTTCACGAAGGCCGCCCTTCAATCGTTTTGCAACAACCTTGAGAAGTTCATCGCCAACTTGATGGCTTAAACTATCGTTGATAAGTTTGAATCTATCTAAATCAAAAAATAATATGCCTACCATTTGTTTGTTTCGTTTTGCTGCAGCAATAGAAAGTTGAATATGATCATATAAAAGAACCCGGTTAGGCAAGCCCGTCAAAGCATCATAAGTGGCTTGCCTTTCTAATTTTTGCTCAAGTAAAATACGTTTTGTGATATCACGAAAACTCCAAACGCGGCCAATTATTTCCTCTTCCATTTTTTGAGATTGAGTATATTGTTCAAAAACTCTATTGTCCTTTAATTTAATTATATCTACATATGTTTCTTCTATATTTTTTGTTATTATTTTTAATTTTTCAACATATGTTTTTTTATTATTTATTTGATTCAGCATGTATTCAATCAATATACTATATTTTTTTGATGCCATCATAGAGGGAGAGACCCCCCATAATTCAACAAATCGTTTGTTGTAATCAATAATCTTTCCTTCATTATCAATAACAATAATTCCATCCGTTGAAGATTCAAGGGTGGAGCGCGTAAGAGAAAGAGAAGACCTAAGAGAAGCTGTTCTTTCTTCTATACCTTTTTCAAGCTCTGCTGTATGTTCTTTGACAGCTCGCATTAATTCCCACTTTTTAGTAAGCGCAGCCGCAAGTTGACGCACCGCTGTATTATCAAATGGTTTTTTTAAAATAAGAAGATTGTCAGACGTCCCCAATTGTTCAATGGTTTCTTCCCAAGAATAATCGGAGTAAGCCGTACAAATAACAATTTGAATATCCGGATCTATTCCCCAAATATGCTTGATAGTTTCAACCCCATCCCAACCAGGAGGCATCCGTATATCTACAAAGGCAAGAGCATATGGTTTTTTACTCTCTAGTCCATTTTTAATTTTTTCTACCCCTTCTTTCCCTTGGGAAGCCGTATCGATATAAAACTTTGGCAATAGGACATTTTTCTTCTTTGGGGAACCAAATATTTTCTCTTCCATAGAATCAAGGGCATTAGACTGCTCTATGGGAGTGAGTATTTTTATGAAATCTTGATGAATTGATGGATTATCATCAATAACAATGATCCTAAAATCTGTATTCTTAATTATTTTTTTTTCTTCCATTTTAAATTTTCCTTGTGATCATAATTATTGAAGAATACTCGGGGGTTCGATCAATGGAAAAGTCAGAATAAACGTGGCCCCTTTTCCATTTCCTTCACTCTCAACAGATAATGATCCTCCTAGGTCGTTTGCATTTATAATGCTCATATGGAGGCCTAACCCGTGTCCTTTTTCTTTAGTTGTAAATCCGAGGGAAAAAATTTTTGGGAGATTTTCCGGTAAAATGCCCATGCCATTGTCTCGAAATAGAATGATGATATCGTTCGTCAATTTATTTTGTTCAAGAGTAATAGTTAATATTTTTTGATCAACTTTTAAATTTTCAACCAAAGAATCTCTTGCATTTCGTATTAAATTAATTAAAACTTGGAGCAGCTTTACTTTATCAACAAGGACGAAGGGTGTTTCTTGATATTTTTTTTCAATGTGAATGTTGTCTTGTGCAAATGAAATTGTGGAAATTCCTAACGCTGCCTCAATAATATCGGGGAGAAAAACTTTTTCTGTGAGGCCTGAGGCTCGGCTGATATCATTTTGTGTCATAATGATATCGCTGATATGAGATATATTTCTACCCAGGTTTTCCACCTCTTGCGTAACAAGGCTGTAGTCCTTTTTAATATTTTGAAGCAAAGCGATGAGATATTTAGGAATGAATTGCCCTTGTGGATCGTCGCGAAAATATTCAGGTAAATGGGGTAAATTTTTTTCTAATAAGTTCTCAATGTTATCAATTTTTTTGATATCGGATTGATTCATATATTCTTTCAGTAATTCAACAGAAACATTCGCACTATTTAATACATTTCCTACATTGTGAAGAGTTGATGCTGCAATATCCGCCATGCCGGTATATCGCGCGGATTGAATAATTTGTTGATGTAAAGATTCTATTTCTTTCTCTCTCTCTTTGCGATCCGTAATATCCGATGAAGTTCCTCTAATGATATTATTGTTTGTTTTTAAATTATACTGAAAGGTAACATGAAACCACCGATATTTCCCCTCCGCACTTTCTATTTTCAATTCAGTTTGGTAATCCCCTCCTTTTGTATGCGCCTTGTTAAGCAATTCCTCCATATGAGAACGATCCGCTGAATGAATCATTCTTATAAGTTCTCCATAATTGGGAGGAGGTTTAGCTGTATCTAAGCCGTAAAGAAGATATAATTCTCTTGACCAAAAAACTATTTTATTGGAAAGATCAATCTCCCAATAGCCCAATCGAGCAATATGCTGAGCAATTTCAAGCCTTTTATTTAAATTTAATAATTCATGGGATGAGATGTTCATAGAACGTTCCAGTGTATAGCGTTCTTGATCGGCCTCTAAATAGGATTTATTAATGCGGTCTATAAATTTTTGCCACAGCGGAAGATCCGAAGGGGGGATATTATATCCTATGCTCATTCGATTTAACTGTCTTAAGAGTAATTTATGTAATTTCATAAAAAATTTCCTCTATTCTATTTTATCCAAATAAAAATAGCATAATTATTTTTCCGACAATGTTGTCAGAGTCATTGTTTGATTATGTAGGTCGCATGTTCCTTGTATGGTAGGTGAGAGTTCACCATACGAATAAAATCCTATCTGCTGTGTATCGACGGGTAAAGATTCTAACACGGCTTCAATCTCTTCTTCTGTTCTTTCTCCCAGGAGGAGTCGCCTTCCGATACAACTAATAGCAATGGAGAGGATAGGGGCTGCTTTATCGTTTGATAATTTTTTCGCTACGATTTCTCCAGCTTTTCCTGCGCTATCTATTAATCGATCAAAGTTGGCGCGCATCAATTGGGCCAAATATCCTGTCGGCACGTCTCCCGCAAAGATAAGGGATTGGTCTTCTTCATTTATAGCCAAAATGGTGCGGACAAGCTGCTTTGTATCAGTTTGATCTTGACGAATAGCTAAAGGAAACAAAAGTCCACTGGAGGGCAGTTCAGCGGCTCTTTCTCCCAAGTAGTCTTTATAGAGTTTGAGAGCGGGCTGGCCATCCAGTTCATATAGAATATTTTTTTTTGCGCGCGTAATATAACGTTCCGGACCAAATACGTCCCACCCCCCCCGCGAGGAAAAACCAATTTGAATATTATCTCCATAAAATCCCACGGCCGCGATGGTATTTTTCAAAATCTCGCCATTAAAGATGATCCACGTTTCTTTAAACCGATCTCCGTCACCAGCTAGTCCTCCAGTAATAACAACATTTTCATTTGACTCGAGATTTAATCCTTTTACTAATTCTGAACCATTGACAAGCAATCCATCGGATAAAACCAGAATTCCCTTCAAGTCATCTCGTTTAAGTTCTTGGGCTAGTTGTTTTCCAACATTGAGGGATTCCTCCATATTTGTAATGTTGGATTTTATAATTTTAAGAGGCGTGTTCTTGAACCGCACAATAGCTACAGACAAACTCTTATCATGGATAAAAGATCCGGCAATTTCACCCGCGCTTGAACAGCCTATTATCTTAGATTTGGGATAATGTTGAGAAAGTTCCTTGATTGGAGAAAGATCTTGAATCATCTCTGGAGCGGCAAAAATCAAAACTAATGTCTGTTCAGAGTCTAGCTGAGGAAAGGTTTTAACTGACCATCCTTCATCGCTTGTATATGTAAACGTTTCTAGTTTCACGGGCGTTTCTCCTGTATTTTTCTCTTCATTCTGTAGGCTGCTTGTCATTATAAATAATATATTATTTGTTTAAAGAAATAATTAAGAAAAAAAGGAAAATTTTGATTTTATTTTAGGAAAATAGACTTACCGACCTATGGAAAGCAGGGGAGCCCATGCCGTCGCCTCCCTAACGATAATGACGACTTCCGCGGATGTGTATTAAGCCGGCCAATCTTTGTGATCGCGGCCTTGGATAGTGAAAAATAAAATATGACCCTAGCGTTTTTCGCTGCTTATGAGTTTTAGCCCCTCTTCAATAACAAGTTTATTCAATTTAAGATATTGTATGTCTTTCATATATTTCAAGTGATGTCCTTGTTCCATATTTATCTGATATTTTTTATTCCCGTCATGGGCGGATTTCAGCAGAAAATCTAGGAGGGATTGCAACCTTTCAATGATTAAATCTGTGAGACCTGTTCTGTTCTCTTCGACCAAGCCATAAGCTTTGCAAAACAAACGAGCGCGGAAAATTTGATCCTCTATTGTTCCAAAGCCATCTTCATTATCTGGATGGGTAAACGGTGCAAAACGATAAAGAGCATAAGCAATATCCCATACCCGAGGTCCGGGGTGAGCCGTATCAAAATCAATAAGGCCAACGACTTTTTCTCCCTCTAGGATAAGGTTATAGGGGGCAAAATCATTATGACATATAACTTCTTGAGGCTCTTTACAAGGAAACATCCAATTTTGAGAGGGAGAGGTCTCCTTCAGGAATCCTTGTGACATATCATGAAAGGTGCGCAAAAGCTTGGCAGCCGAGAGCAGTGCTGTTTCAGAGGAGGCCTCCGGAGATAGAGGATAATGGCTTACCTGTCCTTTTAAAAAGCTCACAACTTCTCGCCCGTGTTTATCAAAGCCTAATGGCTCAGGAGATTGTTTGAAACCTTGGTCGCGGAGGTAGTGAAGAAATTTATGAACCTGTTTCGTCCACGGACCCGAAGGGCGATGAACCTCGTTGTTAACAAACATAACTTGATCTTGAAGGCTATCCAATCCCCCAATGATATGATGGATGAGATCATGAATATCTGCGCACTGCTTAGGGCGTTCCTTTGGTGGACACCGTACGAGGCAACTCAGGAGGGAGATTAAATCAAGCAAATAAGTCCTGGTGCGCCACTGGGCGGGCAAGACCAGACCCGACTCAGCCAACCCTCGAAGAAAGGACTCTTCAAAAACAGGGGGCATGTGATGCGCGTAGCGCAGCATATTACTGACATCTGTGAGCCATGAGCCGGAATGAGCAAATTCCCAGTCCAAAACAGCCGTGATTTTCCATTCATCCTTAATCTTATCGACCAGAATGTTGGGAGGGTCGTAGTCCGCATGGACCAGATGCCTGTGATTTTCATCAGGAATAAGGAAACTATATTGATCAAGATACATGGAAATTTTGTCGATCGTCTCACGCCCAATTTGTTCTGATACGAGGGGGTGGGCCATGCACTCTTGAGCAAAAGTAATATAGTCTTGCCTTGATAGGGGTTGCGTAACCTTAAGATTAGCATCAAAAAATCCCGCCTGAGGAAATGTATGGCTCTGAATAGCACCTAATATCTGGCCCGCCTCAACCATAACCTTTTGCATTGGTTCATTAGGATGATTGAGCAAAAGGTCCCGCAGGCTTATGCCGGGCATGTATTCTGTGACCGCATAACGGTATTTACCCAAGTCACCAATAAAGGTAACTTCTGGCAGAGGGATTGTCTGCTTTAAAAGCTGAGCAAGCTTTTGTTCTCGATAAGCCGCATCCTTTTCCCGCAAATAAATTCGCAAGATACGATGAGCGGGTTTATTGCTGAGAGTCAACTTAACATTGAGATTAGCGCAGCCTCCAGAGATAATTTCATGGGCTAACAATCTGGTGCCACGAAGCGCCTGGCTCACCATTTCCTGGATTTTTTCCCCTAATATCGGCACGTTCTGGTCTGTCTTTTCCCAATGGCTCTTAAAGGTCATTGATTTGTTTCCTCATTGGCATAAAGTGAATGATCGATTTATTGGGCAGCGTATAATCAATAATCTGATTTCCTTCATAGCCTTGACTACGATAAAACTTGATGCCTGGCAGCGTAGACATCAATTCGAGTTTTTTAAATCCTGCTTTGACTGCTTCCTGTTCACATTGATTGAGGAGCGTTTTAGCAAGGCCTTGGCGCACAAAGTGAGGGTGGACAAAAAATGCCCGGATTTTAGCCGCATCCTTTAAGGGATCTAAATACCCCTTTTCTCGCGTTTCACACTGATCTCCACCAAAAAGCGTGGGACGCTTACTCCATCCTCCGCATGCAGCTGAGACATTATCTTTTTGGATGACAAAATAAGTTTTGTCATGAATAAGTTCTTGATCCACTCCAAAAACGTATTGGATCAGAGCCTCAGTTTCTTCCTGTGTGTATTCCTCGCTTAAGCCTCTGGCTGAAAGCCGAATGAGTTCATTCAGACTCTCAATCTCATCAATGCGGGCCGGTTTTAAAGTCCAAGTTGTCTGAGACATTTTGTCCTTTCTCCTCTTTAAAACCGTAACATTGTCATTCATTGATTCCAATGTAAATATCAACAACTGAGGCTTAGTCAACCACTTGCGTCAACATTTTTCTTGATTTTTTCCTATGGGTTATTCATACTATTTTTCAAGATAGATAAAAAACAGTTTTTTGGACTTATATTATGGATCGGCAGAATAGCCTTTTTAATATACAAAATGTCCAAGTCCTTTGGAGAGAGGAAATTTTGTCAGAGGCAAAGTCCATACCTCTTAAGCGCAGCTAGCCCTTCCTCTTAGTTTTACTCAATAATTTTATACAGCTCATGAATATTAAAAAATATAAATCAGGAGAAGTTTATGAACGGGTTTTGTGTAGCCCCATTTGTTGAGGGATGTGGGACGGGAGCAGGATTGATTATCGCGATTGGCGTTCAAAATGCCTTTGTTTTAAAGCAAGGGATTTTGAAGAACTATGTTTTGGTTAGCGTTGTCATTTGTGCTTTTGTGGATGCTTTTTTAATCAGCGTCGGCGTGGGAGGGTTTGGAGCTATACTCACCACCAATACCCTGCTTCTCATGCTTGCACGGTGGGGAGGAGCGGCCTTTCTCCTTTATTATGGGTTCAGGTCCTTTCGAGCTGTCTTTAAGGCCGAGTCTCTCAAAATTGAAGCCCCCCGAGAGCGCCCTAATTTAAAGCTGACCATTGGAATGGCCTTAGCGCTCAGTCTTTTAAATCCTCATGTCTACTTGGACACAGTAGTGCTCTTAGGGAGCATAGGAGCTCAATTCCCAGGCCCCGAGAGACTCTTTTTTGCTTTAGGGGCGATGGCCGCGTCCTTTGTCTGGTTCTTTACGTTAGGCTTTGGCGCTCGGTATTTAACCCCCTTGTTTCAAAAACCCATTTCGTGGAAAATCCTTGATTTTCTGATTGGTTGTACCATGTGGGCGATAGCTCTTACTTTGCTTCTTTGGACGCAAGAGTGCGGGTGTCATTAATCATGATTACCGGCATTAACCACATCACTCTCGCTGTTAAACTCTCTATTTCCTTGATCCCGATGGTCATAAACAAGACCAATCCGTTTAAAGGACGCCATAGGCATCAACCCCCAAACATATGATAAAGCATCCTCTTCTATTACCTCTTCCTTCCGGTTAACGCGTGTTGTACTAACTCCGCAATTTTGAGGAGAGTCGCTCGGGTATCTGAATCTGAAGTATTTATAATCGTACCGCCGACCTCTTCGGTTTTAGCCTTCAAAAATTCTGCCCAATTGTCCATTGTTTCGTTTACGAGTTCTGGTTGTCTACGATATTCGATAAGTCGATGACCTCGCGTTTTTTTATCAGCATGGAGCAGCACTATTGCATAAAGATGGACGCCAAAAATCTTACAAGCATCTATAGCAAACTGGGGGTTAAATTGTCCTTCAAAAATGATGACTTGTTTATCGAGAATTGTTGTAAGATTTTGGATCCATTGATGAGTCATAGCTTCTTGCCATTTTTCCCCTGACCCGTGCTCTTTGATCATTTCTTCAAGAGGGGGGACACCAATGCGATCAAAAAATTTTACAGCTACAAATTGTGGATCTAATTCTTGTTCTAAAGTTTGAGCTAAATGAGTTTTTCCAGCTCCTGAAGCGCCGGTTATAAAAATGAAAAGGGGCGTGGACACTAACGCAGCCTGGCCTTGCAAAAAGGTGTTGAGTTGTTTAAGAACCATTACAGACCTCCATCATTTGCATAATAAAATGATAAGCATGAATAATTTTTGTGTCAAATTTAAATTGCTCTCGCTCTCTCTGAGTAATCATGTGCTACACAAATTGCTTAGCCTGGCAATGGGTTTTCCAACTCTAGAAAAAATACAGAAAACTCTAAAGTCCTATAATGAACATGCACATCATTTCATGGGCGCTTATTCGGAGGAAAATCTTGTGGGGATTGTAGGACTCCATATTCACGAAACTCATGGAATTATCAAACACATTGCTATCTTGGAATCTTATCAAAAGCAAGGGATTGGGAAAGCACTTATTACAGAGGTCATCAAGCATTTTCAACTCATAACCTGCGAGGTAGAAACGGATGAAGAGGGCAGGGGTTTCTATGAAAAATGTGGTTTCACCTGTTCGCCATTTGAAGGGAAGTATAATACAAGGTATCGGGGTAAATGGGGTAAGGTTGTAAATAATCTCTCAGAATACAGCCTCACGTAATAAAGGCAAAAGCTGCTGAGCATCACCTATCACTAAAAAGTCCTCGTTTGCCAGATAATTGGGCTGTTGCCGATTAATAGCAATAATCGTTCCTCCTGGCTGGACATTTTTGAACGAATGTGATGGCTGATTTCAAATCATCAACCTCTTTATCAATGGTGAGGGAATCATCATCGCTTTCTCCAACTCCTGCAAAATCGATAGCTAAGGCAGAGGTATCTTTCTCATTCAAACTTTTTGCATAAATCTCAAACCGCCCTTGAGAAAATTTATCAGAACAAAACCCAGGCGCGATGACAACGATTTTATCAGAGCTTGCTGGATAAAAGTGGCCCACTAAAGTAAGTCCTCGTGAATTTTGGAAGGTGATGCGTTTAGGTTCAGTCATTTCGATTTCCTAGAAACTCTTCTTCAAATAATAACGTTTATGGCCTTTAGGACAATCTTCAAGAACCCCAAAGACTTCGTAGCCATGTTTGAGGTAAAAATCGAGTGCTTGAAAATTAAAAGTGTCCAGGTGAGCAAGAGTAGCCCCTATTTCCTTTGCTTCCAGTTCTACTTTTTGTAATAAACTACTGCCTAAGCCTTTATTTCTGTAGTTGTTGTCAACAAACAAAACATCGATGTACAAAATGCACCAAACATATATACAAGCATTAACCCCAGTAATAATGATTCCATTATCTTTAATGACGTAGTTTTTTGATAGAAAGGTTTGGGTTTGCGTAAAGGGAACTTGGCTCTTGTTTAATTCAACAATTTTATTGTCGATAAACTGAGCCTCTTCTTGTGTTGCAGTGAGTATTTCAAAGTTCATTGGTTTCATTCGATTTCCTCTTTTTCCTGACAGCTGTCCATTGCCACCAGGGGGGTTTTTCACCTGTTTTTGCTTCATGGATAATGGCTGCAAAAACATCCCAAACACAAGGGTCATGGGGATGGCCTGTAATCTCTTGAAGCCTTGCATATAATTCATCGGGGTCAGCATCAGTAAGCTGTTGAATGGTACTGATTTCCAGAATTTCTAAGTCTCTATATGTTGCAGGACCAACGTTCCTAAGAGAACACAATTCATTTTTTGGTGTTAGCCTTTTTGACATTTTTGTTGCTCATTTTATGGGACTATAAAGATTATGGATCTACTTTTTTATCCGGCAAGAACCCTCCGACCTGAGCATCCCAAAGAGTTTTATACAAACCAGCCTTGGTTAAAAGTTCCTGATGGGTCCCGTCCTCCAAGATCTTTCCCCGATCAAAGACAAGGATTCGGTCCATGTGCAGGAGGGTTGAGAGACGGTGAGCAACGACGATCGTGGTTTTGCCTTCCATGACTTCCCACAGGGATTCTTGGATGAAGCTTTCGGTGACCGAATCCAGCTGGCTTGTGGCCTCATCTAAAATCAAGATGGGAGCATTTTTGAGGATGGCCCGAGCGATAGCAATCCGTTGGCGCTGACCACCAGAAAGTTTCACGCCTCTTTCGCCTACAAGAGAGTCATACCCTTCCGGGAGTTGCATGATAAACTCGTGGGCATGGGCACGTTTTGCGGCTTCTATAACCTCATTTTCAGAAGCCGTGGGCAGGCCATAATGGATGTTCTCACGTAACGTACGATGGAAGAGGGACGGATCCTGGGGAATCATCCCAATGACCGCATGCAGTGAATCTTGGGTTACTTCTCGGATATCTTGGCCATCGATCAAAATGCGCCCTGAAGTGACATCATACATCCGGAGGATCAGATTCACGAAGGTAGATTTCCCCCCGCCTGAATAGCCTACGAGACCCACTTTTTGACCTGATCCTATCGTCACGGATTTGTTCTGAAACAAAGGATCGGTCCCCGCATACTGGAACCGAACGTTCTCAAACGTAATCACTCCTCTCGTCAAAGATAGGTCTGTGGCATTTGTCTCATCCTGAATTTCGGGCTTTACCATAATGTCTGCCAAATTTTGGCGAATGCGACCCTGAAGCTTAGAGAACTTAGAAAATTCCTTTGTTAGTTGCCAAAGGAACTCCATCACGCTGAGATTCAAACCAAGCACCAGAGCGAAGTCGCCCACGGTGATCCATCCCTCCGCACGTCCTTGCAGAAGAAAATAAAAATTGCAACACTGAGCAAGCAAAAAACCATAGCCATAGAGAAGCCAAATCTTAAAATATGACCATTCTAAGGCGCTCTCTGCATCCTTGGCTTCATCAATCGTCGCAATGAGCCAAGCATCCTCATCCTTTCTTCTCGCGAATAAACGCACCGTCAATATATTCGATAGGGTGTCAACCATCCGTCCTGTTACAAGATGCCCCTTAAAGGACCATTCAGCTGCTAGACGGGTAAGATGGCCGCTTGCGAGGAGGGAAACACTGAGAAAAAGCAAAGACCAAATCGCCAGAATGAGAGCAAATCGAGCATTCACCTGCCAAAGGGTAAAGGCGGCAATGAACAAGGCTAGAAAGTGACTAAAGAAACGATCAATAACGATCTGTAACAGATCGGGAATAGCCATTACCAATTCACTCACTTTGCTGCCCAGACTTCCTGCAAAGCTATTCTGATAGAACTGGTGGGATAGCTTTAAGAGGTGGTTAAGGCAGGTGGTACTGATTTTCTTTCTTAAGACAGGGATCATGCGATACGCAACGAAGTAGTCATAAAGGCGGAATACGGTAGACATCGTAAAAGACATCCCCAGGTAAATACCTATGGGTCCGATCAACGCTCCAAACGGATCTGCCTCCGGATCCGCTGTCATGCGATTCAGCATCACTTTCAGCATGTAGGGTAATAGAGAGGTCTGCACGGCCCACACCACAGCCACCGTCATCATCACAAAAATGGACAGGGGATAGGGACGCAACATCTGTCGTATGAAACGCGCAAGGGAAATCGGCATGGGTCAATCCTTTAAAGGCTGGTGGCCAGAAATGGTTGAAATACTGGTGGGAAATACATCGATGCCATTATGGCCACAGGGTATAATGGCTCGGTTTGTTAATTTGAGTCTGAATTTGAATATTGACATATAAGCGTATTTAGCGAGATTCTGTCAAGAGTATTACTTTGAGCACCTAAGAATTCTCATCCTAACCCGTGAGGCATAGATGAATACGGTTTGTTTTACCTTTAACATCCTTCACGAATCCCACTTGCCATTGCTTTTGAAATGGCTTAAAGCTGCTCATGTGAAAGCCTGGTGGGATCAGGAGATACGGTGGACTCCTCAGTTGATCAAAGAGAAATTCGGCTCGTATGTTCAGGGGTATAAGCTTGAGAAAGGGGTAAGAAAGCCTTTTCAGGCTTACGTCATTTATAGCGATACACAGCCTGTTGGATATATTCAGCTCTATAATGCCCATGATTTTCCTCGAGACTATCCGGATGGGTTGGAGGAATTGCCTACCTCATTAGCAGCCATTGATGTCTTTATTGGGGAAAAAGATTTCCTTGGAAAAGGATTGGGCCCCCACATTCTAACGCAATTTCTACACGAACACGTCGACCCTTACTATGACGCTTGCTTTGTCGACCCTGATACGGCCAATGTAAGAGCTATCGGAGCTTATGAGAAAGCTGGATTTATAAGGATCAACTTAATTGAAGAGGGGAGAGTCACTTGGATGATGAGGGAGAGTAAGAATGAGTTCTAGCCGCCTTATCTTTACAACTACCAGCGTCGCTGAGTGGGACAAAAAGATCGCAGCCGGTCTTCGCCAGACATGCAAGCGGCTTTCGGGTATTCATGAGGATTTTAGAACCCATTCCATCTATGCGAAGTTCGATGAAATTTTTGCCGGAGGCATTACTTTTGAACAGCGCGGAAATATTTTGTGGCTCGATGCTCTTTGGGTTGAGCCGAATTTTAGAAACCACGGCACTGGGAAGCAGCTCATGGAAAAAGTCATCCAATTTTCAGTTCAAAATAATGTTAAAGAAATCCAGCTAAATACCTATTTTCCCGATGCCCATGCTTTTTTTCTTGTCCAAGGCTTTGAAGACGTTGCTGTCATACCAAATTGGAAATACGGCTTGGATTGTTATATGATGAGAAAAAAAATATGCCCCCCCAAATTGTAGGCATCTGCGGCATAACGGGTGTAGGAAAAACAACTCTTGCTAAAGCTTTAGCCCAATCCTTGGAAGCAACACTTGTGCAGTGGGATGATTTTGATGAGATTTCAACTGGCCCTGATGACTATGTGGATTGGTATAAGCGGGGGAGAAACTATAAAGAATGGAACTACCCTGCACTGGCTGAAGTTCTACAAGCCTTAAAATGCCAGAGACCTATTGCGTCCCCGGCACTTGGGGAGCAGCTCACATCAACGCCATATATTGTGTTTGATGCTCCACTGGGACGCTTGCATAAGCAAACGGGGCAATATCTTGATATTTGTATTCATATTGAGGTACCGTTTGATGTTTCTCTATGCAGACGCCTGATTCGCGATTTTAAACAAAATGATAGAACGAAAGATGAACTTTTAAAGGAATTAGAGTTCTATCTCTTAAACTCTCGACCTTTGTTTTTTGATGATCAGCTTAAAGAAAGATCTGATTTATGTGTTGATGGGATGCTCAGTATTAAACACCAAATCAAAATTATTCTCTCGTATATAAAACAACACCAAATCTTATCGCTCGGCGGGGCTATTTAACCGTTTCATATGTTTTTTACCATCAAATAACTTGCCTGTCCTTTAAAAGCGCCCTGGGTCGGATTATAGGAGCCAACCCGCTTAAATGCAGCTTTCTCATAGACGTGGCTGGCGCGGGGATTGTTTTCATCAGGATCAATAAAAAGGTATCAGCTTTTGAGTCAATTTTTTCTTGATAAAATTTGGTGAGAGCCACAAGTGTGGGGGCGGCTAACCCTTTTCCTAAGAATTGCGTCTCTCCGATACCAAAATCCAGTGCAATTGTATGACCATCCTTGGATAAATGCGCCCTATACAGTTCCGGAAGATCTTCTTGAGTGGCATGAAGTTCGTCAGTTAACAAAAAACAAAACGGTTGATCATCAAAATAACCAACCCAGTATTTCGTTGTGCCTCCAAAATAATGTTGTTGTCGCCCATGAATAAAATTCAAAATATCATCCCGATGCTCTTGGCTGTTATCCCAAAATTCTTTCATATGCTGTTTTTCAAGCCAGTCAAAAATTAGCTTTTGATGTTGAAGGCCCCCTTTTTCAAATCGTATGTTCATAACCTGACCTTATGTTTATTTACTGAATAAGAGAAAATTTAAGAAAAATCAATCTCCTTAATACTCATCTTAAAAGCCATAGCAGCCCCCATAGACCATTCAGGAGACTCGCCATCCTCAACCGACCAAATTCCTGAGAGGACAGCCTGGGAAAAGGCCCAGCCAATAACGCGTTCACGATCAAAATTCAGACGTTCACAAATAATCGAAACGCGAGTCCTAATTCGTTCAGGATTTTGCGCGATAGGTGGACAGTTAAGAGGATTGCGAAGCATAGCTCCCACTTCATAACAAGGCTCTCCCACATAGCCTTTGGGATCAATGGCGAGCCATCCCCGTTTCTCATCATACAGCACGTTGTCATGATGGAGATCCCCATGAAGGAGGATGGGCGTTTCTTGAGACCCGACCAGTTTCTTGTAAATAAAGTGGGCTTCCTTCACCAAAGCTAGGGGAATCTGGGTATCTCCTGATTGAAGGTATTTTTCAAACCCTTCCTGCAGCTTTTCAAGTGTTGGATAGGCTCCTGAGAATTTTTGGTTAGAATGCAGCTTTTCAATGACATTACAAAGAATGTGGGTAGCCTGATCATCCTGACCTTTGATAAGGAATTCTGAAAGATGGGTGCCTGGAATGACCCTTTCTAACAATGTCGCTCGTCCTTCCGCTTGGAGCAACCGTGCAGCACCCTGACCGTCATAATGACTGAGAACAGAGGCGGTTTCCTCATCGCCGCCTTCTGGAGAGATTTTTAAAATGCACGGCTGGTTTTGCCACATAACTTTAGCAACCAGTCCTGTTGGCGTTTGGAGGGGTGCCTCCTCAGGGGTGAGGTGCCAGAGATTTAAATAGTGTTCGAGCCTATCCTCCATGGCAGATACTTTTCTTCCATCCATAAAGTTGGAGGGACCCTTCTTCCTGAAGTCCTTCTGCCTTTAATAGCTTCTGTGTACATCCGATGAACACCATTTTCGTTTTTTCCTCTCCAATTATTCCCTCCCCCTTGAATCATCAAGAAGGCTAATTTCAATTCTTTCTTTACCTCCGCCGATATTGACCCTTTTTAGAGTGATAAAGCCAACCTCAGCCGTGGATTTAACATGAGTTCCCCCACAGGTGACTTCAGCAAAGCCCTCAATCTTCCAATATCGTCTTTGGTCTTCTTCATAGGAATAGCCGGTTTCGATCAGCTCATCCCTTTCAATGATTGCATTGTATTCAGCTAACAGATCAGGAAAAACAAAGGAAATATTTTGATCAAACGCAAAATCAATGCGAGCCTTGTTTTCTGCGATATGAGCACCGATTTTCTCAAGACCCAGCTTTCGCGTGACCAGCTCAAGGATGAGTTCAGCAGCAAAATGGAGGCGCATAAGCCGGTGGCGGCGTGGCCAATCAATTTCCATCACCACTTCATTGCCGACAGAAAGACCGTGCCCTTCTTCAAGTGTATAGAAAATAAGGTTGTCTTCCTTTTTTGAATCGATAACGGGAAGTCCATTGATGGTGGTTTTATCGCTTTCTTGCCCTCCCGAAAAAGAAAAGGCGATGGTGTCCTCAAATAAAATTTGATTGCCAGAAACCATTGCGACTTTCGTATTCAGGATACGTTGATAAGGATTTTCCCAAAAAACTTTTCTCATTTGATGCTTCTTCTGCTTTAACTATCTTGTAACCTGGGCGTAGTCTTACTCTCACAAATCCAACCAGACAAGCCCCTAATAGGTCAGAAGATCTCGAAAAAAAATCGCAAAAAAAATAAAAAACCTCTTGACCCTGCCCTTAGGTCATCCCTTAGCTTGTGGAGATAGGAGAATAAACGATGGCCGAATGGTATGTAAAAGAGCTAAGCAAGCTCACGAAAGTCTCGGTGAAAACCCTGTATCATTATGACAAAATTGGTTTGCTGAAACCATCTGTGCGCCTACCGAATAATTATCGTTTGTACTCTGAAGCGGATTTATTGAAGTTACAACAGATTCTTGCTCTCAAGTTTTTTGGGTTTGAGCTCGCGCGCATCAAAGCCTTGATGGAGGAGGAGATCAACATTTTTGATCATTTCCGCGCTCAGCAAAAATTTCTTGCCCAAAAGGTTCAATCTTTGCAGGAGGCGAGCCAAACGCTGGCGGCCATCCTTTCTGAAAGTGGCGCTCATAAATCCGTTCCGTGGAAAACCATACTAAAACTAATAGAGGATTATCAAATGACAAAAGAATTAGACCAAGCGTGGGCAGCAAAGGCCCTGATGCCCCATGAACTCAATGAATATATACACTTTATGCAGGGATTAACAACGCTTGAAAAGGAAGCTTTTGAACAAAAATGGGCTAACATGGTCAAAGAAGTGAACGCCCATTTGGACAAAGAGCCCACCAGCAATTTCGGTGTTGATGTTGGTAAGCGCTGCATGGAATTGGTGGATGGGATATATGGAAAGAATCATGCCGCTCTCCGTACAACCGTGTGGGAAAAAGGCTTTAAAGGTGGCCATTCGGATGTACCACCGGCAGTTATCACCTGGATTGATAAAGCAATCAGTGAGTACCATAGAAGGCATATTTACGCTATTCTAGACCAAGTTGAAACTCATACCTCCGACGGCCTATTGAGAAAGTGGGAGGACCTCCTAGCTGAGATATATGGCAATGACCAAGACCACAAAGATGCTCTTTATGAAGAAGCTCTTGCAGATGAAAAAGTCCGTCCAGCTGCTAAAGCCTGGTTGAAGCAGCAGCGTAAATAGGTTTTGAAATAAGATGACCCTAACGATTTAGATCGTTGGGGTTGCTTTCATTGCCACATCTCAAGAAACGCCGATTAAAACGGTTTGAGAAAAAAGCTACCATGCTTATCTTTGATTTGAACGTGACCTAGCGGGAGAGACGAGGACGCATCTCTACATTCTTAAAAGGGACCTTCTTTCCCATCATTGCTCAAGAAGGAGGTCGCATATTTTTGACAGAAAGAGCATCAATTTTATCAAAAAAACTTGATATTAAGCCATCCTACCTCACTGAGATGCCATACTTGATGCTTATGCTTAGTTGAACATTTATAAAAAGAGATCCTTTTAAGATTTTCCCTCAGTTTCAAGACGTCCGTTTTTTATTTTTCCATGAATTTTTGAATGTTCTTTGATGATCACTTTTCCTGCTCTCCCCTCAAAAATAATGTTGCCCTTAACTTCTGTTTCTTCAAGAATAAGAGTTTTCTTAGAGGAGCTCCCAGAGAATTTGATATCAGCAGTTTTGGAATTCGTTAGATTAGCTTGTTTTCCTAAAATTTGAAGGAACCCATGGAAAGTATTATTGTCAGCGGTAAGTTCTCCATCAATCGTGGTGTTATCAAAAACCTGGCATTCTTTTAAAGTAGCTGATCCATGAACCGTGAGTGTTTGAAAAGTAGTTTTCTTTGCTTCTAGGGATGATCCAACAGTAACTTTGTTTAACTTGCTATTTCTAATAATTGCTTCTTCTTTTATTGTTACTGGGTTGTGTGTCGTAACATTTTCTAGTTTTCCCTTCCCATAAATTTTGATAGGAGAAGATTGCTTCCCCTGGAGGTGGCTATCTTCACGGTAAATTTCGACCCCGTCTTTTTTCTCCATTTGTTTTTGCTGGGAAGGAAAAATTTTGTCCATTTTTTCCCTTGTTTTCTCGGGGAGTAATTCTTTTCCGATCTCTGGTAGGATTTCTTGCCATTTAGGGCTATGGGCATGAGGTTTAGCAAGATTCTCTCTATTTATTATAAAGAATGTTATGATAAAAGAAGTTGTTACTGTAATTTTATAAATTATATTTTTCATGTTTTTCTCCTCTTGTATTTAATACCAAAATACTAATAATTAAGCTGTTTTTTGCAATCTCTATGCTCAATTTAAAAGATAACGTATATTTCAACAATTAACTATTAGAAAAAATTGTGTATTTTCCCTATTTTGTAATACAGATGTTTGGAGAAGTGAGGACAATGGCTATACAAATAAAGATTTTAATACGTGATGTAGGTTTAAAGGTATAATTCACCAAATAAAGTTGTATCAAATAAACGAAGAATTGATAGGGAAAGTTTTATCATGCGTAAGCTTCATCAACTATCCCACAGAATATTGGCATTGGTCCTATGGAGATCGTTACTGGACTCCTCAAACTGGTCAAGCGCAGGACATTCATGGAAGTATGGGGTGATCGTCCGCTGCATGAGGGTTCAGATAAGGCTGCATGTAGGTTTGCACGCCTTGTTTTCCTTGTTTTTTAATGACATCGTTAGAGTCCTCTCCGGGTTGGGAGGGTTTAATGATGGAAGCTATTTTCCCTTGAAGGGTAAATTGTTCCTGAAGACTTTTTACAGTATTGAGGGTTTGTGAGTTCTGTTTATGCTCATCATTATTTGCGGACAGAATAAATTGCCTCTCAGGGCCCTGATAGTTCCCCATATTGTTAATCCCATAGAAGCCATGATTTTTCCGTGTACGCCTGCGTCCTTAAGAGAGAGGGCGGTTTCATCTTCTGTAACGTTTCCTTCCAGTTGTGATCAGTTTATGTTTTTCCCCTCCTCAAAACTTTTCAAAATTCATTAAGGCAAAAAAATATAGCTGTGATATTATATCTCATTGGCTAAGCTCCCTTCTTATTTTTTCGTAGATTTAAGAATGGCTTAGTCTACCATATTTTATTTCTTATCCAGACTGATGTTAATTTAAAAAAGTGGAGAAATAAAATGCAACCTAAGATCTATATTGGATGTTCAGGATGGTCGTATAAAGACTGGACAGATGTATTTTACCCTAAAAATCTTTCAACAAGAGATTATCTATCTCATTATGTTCGATTCTTTAATACGGTAGAGATTAATAATACGTTTTACAATTTTCCAACGGAAAAAGCGGTTCAGTCATGGGAGCTTCAAGCACCTTCAGGATTTAAGTATTCCCTTAAAGCAAATAAATCTATTACTCATATAAATCACTTTAAAAATGTCCAAGAGCTTCTCAAACGTCTGTATGGCTTAAGTGATATTTTAGCTGAGAAGACGGGATGTTTTTTATTTCAGTTTCCTCCAAGTTTTCCTTTTACACCCGAAGCACTCGAGAATCTCATCACACAACTTGATAATCGTTATCATAATGTTGTCGAGTTCAGACATAAAAGCTGGTGGAATTCAAGTGTAATCCAAGCTTTTCACACAAGCAATATAGGATTCTGTAGCGTAAATGGATTTAAACTCCCTGAAGATTTGATTGCAATAAATAAAAGGGCATATTTGCGGCTTCACGGGGATCCGCCCTATTCATCACTGTATTCATATCAAGAGCTTTCTTCATTGATACAGAAAATTAATTCTAGCTCTCTCGATGAGGTGTGGATTTATTTTAACAATACAAAAAAAGCTTATGCAGTTCAAAACGCGTTACAATTAAAAAGATATATTAACGAGTAAGAGAAAGCCTAGGGACATATCAGAAACCATAATCCTAAATAGTAGGGACAAGACAGCCCTGAGAATAATAAAAATAGTGAACTTCCACGGGGCTAGGCCCGTAATTTTCTCGCGCGTATAAAACAGACAAAAATTTATATGATGTAGACACACACCAAAAAATAGATTTATTAGAAAACTTAGGCCATCAGCAGTTTCTAGACAAGCAAGTGCTCGTAGGGAAAGAAGCAAAGCAACAAGCGAGGAGCGTATGTACAAAACTTTCTCCAGGGCAATCTACGACTCAGAGGCGGAAAGCAAATAAGTTAGCAAAATCTCATGGCTATAAGTGTTCGCAAAAAAAGAACAACTTTTAGATTGGTCGATTCTCCCAAGCTTTTTAAATGGGTCCTCCCTCCCCATAAATGGACAGGTTTTGTTGATGGACGTTTATGATATTCAAGGCGTTAAAAATCATGGTTGCTAGAGTTTTTTCCTTGATCTATGATAGAAATGTGTTTTGTTACCTGATTAGTAAGAAAACGTAGTTTTTTCAATTTTAAACCCTCTCTTTGATTAGGAATGGTCCCAAAATTTAAATTATTTCTTCTTTCTTTTCCTCTGCCTAGGAAAAAGTGGCAAAAAGGGGGGTAAGAATTATAAATAATTTCTTATATTATATTATGTATTCTATGTTTGTTTTTTTATTATGTTAAATAAGGATTGATTTATGAAACGTTCATTATTGTTGGTTCTAAGTTTGGTTAGCTTTACAAGTCTTTGTTTAGCTGGTTTTAACGACTTTGATTTTGAAGACAACCCATCTCAGCCTGTCGGTCGTGCTGGCGCTTTTTTGCTTACACGATATGCTTATAATCACACTGATGGACATGGAGAGCAAGTTTGCCTATTGATGGGACATGATAAAAATTTCAACTCCTATGCTCCCCCATCTGGCCATACAGAAAGAGCTAAGGATACGGAAATCAGAAATTCAAAAATTTACTATTCAAGTTTCAAAGCACTTCAACGAGAGGTTCTTGAGGAAACGGGAGGGTTAATTCATTTAAGTGACCAAGATCTACAAACCGCTCCTATGCTTTATTCTTCAAAATTTAAAAATTTACTAGCTGTTGTTTACGATGAAAACATTTCATGTGATGCACTTAACAAATCAGTACAGGTTTCATTAAACGATCCAAATAAAGACAATTCATGGAAAGAGATGGACAGCTACAGTGCTCTACCCCTTGATAACGTTTTATGTGCAGCACAAATAATGAAAGATCATTTTGATGCTGGAGGGAATATTGATAACCTTCCGAATGCCATTTTATCTCCCCGAAAAAGTGCCCTTGGAAATACGCCTCTTGTTTATGTTAAGGATAGAACAGGAAAGTCATTAGAGCTATGCGCCTATTATTTGGGAACAATCGCTGATGCTCTGCCGAAGTTCCGAACAATTATAGAGAAAATTGTGCCGCTGACGGTTCAATCAGGAGAAGAACTTCATAGGATTATTAGGAACGGTCAAGCTCAGCGAATAAAGAGGGTGGTAGTTCCGTACCTTCCAAAAGGAAATGAGCCCTTCTTCAGCTTTTACAACTATTCTAATGATATCGCTCAATGTACAAATCTTAAGACATTAATTATTAATAATATCTTTCGTCTTTATGCAGCTAATGTAAATGTATTGCCCAATATCGATGCCAAAAAGAATACAACAATTATTAATGAAATTGCCCGGATTTGCCCATCAAATCTTACTGAATTGGAAATTAAGCGTTGTCCTAATACACCAACTTGCATGAGCGACGAAAACCTTAATACTTTCGCTAGAAGGGCGCCAGGTATCACACATTTAGCTATTGATGCTCAGTGCCTTACATCGAATAACAAAATTACAGATGAGGCTTTTGTAAACTTTCATAACCTCAAATCACTGATTTTAACTGATGGACCATCTTTAGGAACAGCTCTTCCAGCAAGCATAAAACTTGAGAGACGCTCTTTTCATGCGATCGAAAGAGATCTAAGAAACTCTCTTTCCACAGTTTTTTATTATCATTTAAATCGAGGGGTCACGCAATTACAGGAAGTCGATATGGTCTGTCTTTTAAAGCATGCTATTGACCTGGTTTACTTTGAAGAGTGTATCCTGCCTGACACAACACCCATCATACGTTCTTGGGAAATAGTGAATGGAAAAAAATGGTAGAGCGCTGACTTATAGATAGCAATACATTAGACTTTTTCTTATAAGCAACAATTGAGCAAGATAATAGCAATACACGACGCCATTGAGGAAGAATGACCAGAAGGACAGAAGTAGTTTCAAAAAAGGAAGAAATGATGGATGCTTCAATAAAACTGTTCCATGTCCTTACAGATCAAGAGACTTTCGAAACGTATCAGAAAACTTTCTTATCTATCTTTGTGTAAATACGCTCAAATTTTTTAAGAAAATCTGGAATTTCCCTTGCATTTTTTGAAAGATCTCCCTATATCTTGTTTATCCTAGTTTTGGTATTGTTTTAATAGATGGTGTTATTATGAAAAAGTATTCCCTTATTTCCTCTTTTTTCCTTGCGACAACTTGCATTGTGAGTCCGGCAGCCCTCGAAGCAAAGAAACTTCTCCTTGATAACGACAAAGACATTGCCAGAGTTGAGAATGTTGGAAGATCTAAGTTTGTTGAAGATAAAGCACAGCAATGGGCTGACGCCGCTCGTCTTTCTGACAAGGGGGATCTTCAAACAGATACCAGCCCAATTTTGCGTCGAAGGTTTTTTACAACGGGAGACGGTGATTGTTTTTTTTGGTCAACGGACCTGACTCGTCAGGGTGCTGTCGAGCTATTATTGCGAAATTCTGGCAACATAAACATACGAAGGCTCGTTCAGGAAGAAATTTATGACGCTTTGATGGATGATGTGGTCGGCGAAAGAAATCTTCGTCAACAAATAAATAGGGCCCGTGAGCTTTTAGGACCAAATGATCCACTTCAGGGAGAGATTAATACTGCAGGCCTAAAGGATGCAAAGGACCTTCTTCAATCTACCATAGAGAAAAAGAAATTGGGTAATGTGGTCGTAATAAATGAGGTCGGCTATCGCCCCCTTCCTCAAGCAATGCAACAAAATCTCTTGTATAAAGATTTCAAATCGTTTTTGCACAACTTGCAGGACTGTATAGATGAGGCACCACTCGGGACGGAGTCGAGACGAGATCTTATCAGATCTAAAGACCAACTCGATTTAACAATTAAAAACGAGTACTGCTTAAGTGAAGCTATTTATCGGGAATATGTGCAACATGCCCTTTCTCGGCAGGATCAACTGCTTCTTTATCCACAAGATGTAGGAGGAAACGCCCGCACTTACTTTGTTGATGCTCTCGCTCATCTTTCCAATAAAAACCTCGTTATTTTTGCTTATAACGACAACAGGACCTCTTTAGTAAAGGCTCACGAATTTATCACATCTCCTTTGGTTGAAACTTGGGAAGTTCTGCATGAGGAAGCTCATTATACACGGGTCGTTCCTATCGATAAGCAAGCTGAGTTAGCCCAGGGGATAAACAAAGAGAACGAATATCTTGCCGCATACAAAGAAAGAACAAAAAAAGTATTTAAATCAAAGATAAAATTAAATATCGATCAAATGCAATATGATCATAGTAAAAATATTTTAGGATCCCCTTCTTTTTCTCAAAACGAAAAGGATGCACAGAAAAAACTCATAGAAGGTCTCAAAAAGAGTTTGGAATTAATCCCTCCGTCCCTTCGTATGGATGCAAGAGTAAAGGCGGCCTATTATAAAGCGTTAATGAATTTTGAAGTAAAAAAGGCAGAACCCATACAGGCAAAAATTCTACAGATTGAAACTGTATCACCTACGCTGGCGAAAAACCTCCCGGGCTTAAGGTCAGAATTGTCTCAACTTGCTGGTAAGATTGAGTTTTATAATAATATTATAAAAGAATTGAAGGTTGAGCCAACAAATGAGGAAGTTGCTGACGTTTTGCTTCAGTTGTCCCTACATTATGACAATGTGGCAGAGGAAGCTAAGGCAAAAAAAGCTGAAAATCTTACTGATTTGGAAAAAAAGAATTTCATGGCAGTGGAAAAGGAAGCTCTTGCTTTAAAATTAAAGTTTGGTGACGCTTTTGAAGGGCTGCAAACCAGAATTAACAAGGATCTTGATTTTCAAGCTCGATTAAATCGTGATGCCGCGGAAAAGCGCCTTGCAGCCAATTTAGCAAAAAATCTTAAGCTTGATATGGGTAATGGGACCTCGAGCCTCTTTGCTGATGACTATACAGCAGCTAAAGCTGTTGTTGATATCCACTTTGCAGCAATTCGCCGAGCGACCCCCAATGCAAAGTATATGAATCCGGCTTATCTTAGCGCCGATCCTTTTTTAGGCGTGGATGAAGAGGATATTAATTTAACCTACCCCAATAATATTTCGGTTCCAGAATGGAATAGGACCTTGTTATCTCTTGGAGAGAGTATTCTCTACAATCTAGTTCCAGAAACAGAGCATGCTTATGTTTCAAACAATATACATACCTTAATTCAAGATGTTAATATAAATGGTCAAAACCTTCGAAATTCCTTTAGTAAAATCACATATAGGGCGGATGGAACATGCATGGGTGAACAGCATGGAGTTGCATGCACCGGTGACGCCCGACATGTAAAGGATCTATTTACTCAATCCCTTCGACTAGTTGAAACATATCAGTATTTTATCACTCTTAATGGGAGGCGTATACGGCTTGTTGACGAAAACCAAGTGACGGGCGTTGGATTCGCGAAACAAGCTTTAATGGAAGCTTTTATCAACATTTCCGGGGTCTTAAGTAGATTGACCGTCTATCCCAATGACCCTCTGGCTGATCAAAAAAACTTAGGGATGAAGCGTGTTAAAAGAATAATTGCCAAATACGAAGCTATGGCAGCTCTTGAGGCTGAGGAGGAGATGAGCAACTCTCCGGACCTAACACCTGCAAAAATACAGGGAAGGGTCCAGGCTGCCCTAATTTTTGCTCAAAACGTTGGGCGATGCATTGATGGAGTCTCACAAGCCCTTGATCAGATAGAAGATAGTTTGGCCAATAAATCAAATTTTGTAGAGGCAGACATTTCTAATATTTTTTCAAGTTATGCTTTAAGCTTTTGTGAAAAATTTGCTAATTTTGGTGGGAATGGGGACCATGAATGGAAAACCTCTGCCCCTCAATTTGCAAAACAACGTACTTTCTTTTCCCTTCCCCACAAAGGGGCCCCCCGAACAAAGTTTTATGTCTTAAATGGAGCAGTAAGGGGTGAACGCAATGGTCTCTTCGCGCCTGCTAATTTGATGAACCTATTTTTAAAGGGTGGAAATGTGCAGTACGATGGAAAAAATATTGCTTTTGAGAAGTTTGACCATGTTAAACAGACGGATTTGGTTTATGATGCTTACAAGCGTGGCCTCGCACTTCGTCCAGTTGGGAAAGTTCTAACCACTCCTAGTATTCAGGGGCTCATTGAAAGAGATCCTTACCTTTTTCGCATTTATGACGAGTTTTTTGAGGATCTTTGGGATGGAGAGGATGAGCCAAGGCATTCTGAATTTTTTGGGGACAGAGAAAAGGGTGAGGATCAGTTCAAAAGACCATTTTTTGAGTTCTTATTAGAGAAATTTGGGTATATCATAAATCCTGAACGCCCACGGGAGCAATTTGTTGCTGAGCAAGCGGAAGAGTCCAAGAAAAGGCTTGAGAAATTAATAGCTGATGGTAAAGCTCTACTAATTCATCACGGTCAACTCGAACACATCAAAGACGAGAGGGAAATCCAAAACTTAATCAATCATGTGTATAATTACCATCTGCGAAATGAAGTTGAGCAATTAGTGAATTTGAGTGGGGAACAAGTAAGACAGGTTCTAGAAAAAGCGACCTCTCTTGTTCATAAAGGAATGTATCAACAGCCTGATACCCTTCCTCTCATCCATGCTTGGGAAGCTGTTACGGGAAAAGGATGGACTCACGGAATAAGCACCCAAAGCTTGCTTGCCAATGTGTATAATTACCATGTAGGAAAGGAAGTTAAGCAATTAGTAAATTTGAGTGTAGAACAAGTAAAACAGGTTCTAGAAAAAGCGACTTCTCTTGTCCATAAAGGAATGTATGAACAGCCTAATACCCTTCCTCTCATCCATGCTTGCGAAGCTGTTACGGGAAAAGGGTGGACTCACGAAATAAGCACCCAAGGCTTGCTTGCCAATGTGTATAATTACCATGTAGGAAAGGAAGTTAAGCAATTAGTGAATTTGAAAGAGGGAGAGAAAAGACAGGTTCTAGAAAAAGCGACTTCTCTTGTCCATAAAGGAATGTATGAAAAGCCTGATACCCTTCCTATCATCCATGCTTGGGAAGCTGTTACGGGCAAAGGATGGACTCACGGAATAAGCACCCAAGGCTTGCTTGTTAATGTATATAATTACCATGTAGGAAAGGAAGTTAAGCAATTAGTGAATTTGAAAGAGGGAGAGAAAAGGCAGGTTCTAGAAAAAGCGACTTCTCTTGTCCTTAAAGGAACATATAAACAGCCTGATACCTCCCCGCTTATTTCTGCATGGGAAATGATTATGAAAAAATCTTGGGCCGATAATAACAAGGAAGATTGACGCAAGTTAGAAAGGTCCGGTTAGGGGAGTGGACTTCGGGATTTGTATATTGTCTTCAAAATCTCGGAGGCTCATGGTTAGCGATTAGTCTCGCCCATAGTGCGCCCAGCGAAGGCTGGCTTGTTCAGCAGGAGTCAGTCCTCTCAGGGTAGAAGTCAGAAGCCCTGTAGCCCTGTAGTTTAAGTAAAGGCATTGCTTGAGAAAAGCCTTCTTATGTACAGGAAATTTTTTACGAAAGATTATGGGAAAGCCGTCTGGGCTACAAACTGTCTACAAAAGGTATTCCAAGAATTGGGGGAGCACGGGGGGCCCAAAAAGAAAAATTATTATAGAGATATAGCATAACCACATTATAACTGGACCATGAATGAAGCATCTATAGCATTGTCATGTTCATATCTTCTTTGCTTAAAAGTCTTATAATGACTTTTCAAAGTCGCCCATTGATTTTCAATCGGGTTA
>JACDGE010000029.1 GCA_013815465.1 Alphaproteobacteria bacterium
TATAGCATAACCACATTATAACTGGACCATGAATGAAGCATCTATAGCATTGTCATGTTCATATCTTCTTTGCTTAAAAGTCTTATAATGACTTTTCAAAGTCGCCCATTGATTTTCAATCGGGTTAAAGGCTGGAGAATAAGGTGGCAAGTAAAGGAGGTTACACCCCGCTTTTTCTACCAACTCCTTTGTTCTCACACCTTTATGAAAGGAAGCATTGTCTAAGATGATCGTCCAGCCTGGCCCAAGAACAGGAAGGAGACATTGCTCTAGCCATTGATTGAATCTTGTTGAATCTGTGTACCCATTAAATGCATAGGGAGTTATAAATTCTTTGGCTTGGTGAATCCATCCTGAAATAAGAGAAATGCGTTCAGATCTTTTGCCAAACATGTCTGTTTTTACTCGTTTTCCCCGCTCTGATCTGGCATACTCTCTATATAAAGAGGAATCAATTCCTGACTCATCCATATAGACGATTTTCTCCGCATCTAATCCCTTTAGTTTGGTTAGAAACTCTTGTCTCTTTTGTTCATTTCTCTCGGCGTATAGGGTGGTTTTTTTTACGTGTTATACCAAGTTTTTTTAGTCGTCTGTGTATGGCATGAGGCCAACACTTAAATTCTTGAGCTAATTCTTTGAGGGTTGCATCAGGGGTTTTCTCTAGAGTAGAGATGAGCGCTTGTGAATCTATCTTTCGCACTTTATAGGGTTCACGCGGGCTATCCTCTAAAGATCCTTTTTCTTTGGATAAGGTTACCCAATGGCTTAGGGTGGTACGGCTGATAGAGAATATGGAGACAACTTCGTCCCACGTCTTCCCTGATTCTAAATTTTCTAAAACACACTTACGAAAATCTACACTGTAAGCCATTTATTTCTCCCGACTTTTTATTCTTATTCTAGGAGAGCAGCTTACACTATTTTAGTCCATAAATAAAGTGAATTTTCTATAGTTTGAATTGGAGATCACATAGCCATCATGAGCTCTCCAGACTGTCATGCTGAATTTATTTCAGCATCTAAAAAAGATCCTGAAATAAATTCAGGATGACACCTGAGGAGTTGAGGCATCTTCAACTTAATGCACTATAGTAAATGGTAGAGCGAGTGGGGAGACCTCTCCCGTGGTCGGAGAGGCGGACTTTTGCGACGCGGAGCGAGAGCAAAAGGACGGGTGAGGGGCTTGGAAAGCTGGCATTTTGAGAATAAGCCGAGCTTTTGCTCATGAGGCCGTGGGGTTTTCTCAGAATAATTTTCCTGAGAGGCCTTACGATTTTAGCCTGAGGTTAGGACGTACGGGGCTTCTCCCAGGCGATGGGCTCTGTCCAGCTCTAAGCTTTGCGACGTTGAACTTTTTCCCTGAGATAATGAGAAGGTGTAAAAGAGATCACTTTTCGTGGTGTGATAACAGCTTCCTTACCGGTTTTTGGATTACGCCCAATTCGTTTTGTTTTTTTGCGTACATTGAAAGAACCAAAAGACGAAAGCTTTATCAGTCCTTCTGCCACCAAAGCAGCGCTCATGATTTCAATGGATGCTTCTAAAAAGTCAGTTGCCCGATGTCTCGGAAGAGCAGCTTCACGAACAAGATTGTCAACGATATCTGCGCGTGTCAGAGTTGTGTTTTTCATGGTTATCCCTCTTTTTTCATCTTAATGACATATAATATCAAAAAAACACAGAAAGTCATAGCGTTATATTAAACATAAAATGAGAAGATGTGGTCAGTGCCCCCAGGCGTCATTGCGACCGCAACGGCTCGTCGCCAATCATTCCGCCTTTTTCTCCCCTAAAATTTCAGCACTCGTAGGTCCATCATGAAAATGAATTTGAATATGCTGGTGGGGGAACGCGTTGATCTTTGAAGAAATGAGTCCGCCATCAGAGCCCGTAATAAAAGTAAAACCGCGTTCCAGGACGCGTGCATAGGAAAAGCTCTCTAAAAGTTGAGAGAAAGCTTCAAATTGTTGGGATTTTTTTTGAACAACATTTTCTAAAGCAGGCGAAAAACGCTGTACTAAATGGTGCAGGGCCGAGGTTTGTTGCTGAATAAACCACCGATTTGTATTGACCAATCGTTCAAATAAATCATCAAGTTTTTGGGCGTGGTCATCCAGCCAACTTTCGAGTGGGGGCAGCCCCCTTCGTAAAGCTTCAAGACGGCTTTCATAAAGGGAAAGGCTATGCTGAATGCGGTTTGAAAGTTGAGATTCATGACTGCGAAGTGTCTGGGCAAGCTGACTCCGAACGGGTACGGCAAATTCAGCCGCTGCTGTTGGAGTGGGGGCGCGTTTGTCTGCTGCAAAATCGATCAATGTCACATCCGTTTCATGCCCCACGGCAGAAATCACAGGAATTTGGCTTTCCGCCACGGCTCTTACCACGCATTCCTCGTTGAAGGCCCACAGATCCTCTAGGCTTCCTCCCCCACGGGCAACGATAAGAACGTCCGGCTTTTGATCAAGGTGGTTAAAACCGCTGATCGCTGCCGCAATTTGTGAGGCGGCAGTCTCTCCTTGTACAGCCACAGGCCACAAAAGAACGGGAAGAGGGAAACGATCACTAATCCGGTGAAGCATATCCCGAATGACCGCCCCCGTAGGGGACGTCACAATGCCAATAAGCTGGGGCAGGAATGGGAGAGGTTTTTTCCGGACTTCGTCAAAAAGTCCTTCAGCCGCTAGCTTTCGCTTGCGTTCTTCCACCAGTTTTAAAAGAGCCCCCTCCCCTGCAAGTTCCATATCATCGACAATAATTTGATACTTGGAGCGGCCTGGATAGGTCGTAAGCTTGCCCATGGCAATGACTTCCATGCCCTCTTGAGGACTGAGGGAGAGCGCCTGAAAACTCCCTCGCCAGCATACCCCATCAAGAACCGCGTCCTGATCCTTCAAGGCAAAATAAACGTGGCCCGAAGTATGTTTTTTTAACCCTGAGATTTCCCCCCTCACCCGTACGCGTGAAAAGCCCGTTTCCACAACCCTTTTAAGGGCTAGAGAAAGCTCAGTCACTGTATATTCGGGAAGGGTTGAGGGAAGGGGAATCATGATGTGCACTGGCTATTTATGAGTTGAGTTTGTGAGTTTGGATTATACAGAAGTTGGTCAAGAAGTCTAATTTTTTTCGCTTAGGAAATTTATTCTTGAAATTTAAAAAAAAGATCCTTATATAGGAATTATAGAGTTTTTTAGTGAGGTGATTTTAATGATGTCTTCTGTTCTGTTTTTTAAACACAAGTTACGTTTTATTACTCTTGTGATTTTAGCCACTTACGGGGTTTTTGCAGGCACAAAGGTGCAGGCAACTGACCTGCCTATGCTTCAACAGAGAATATCTGAGGAGGGGCGCGTTCCCTCGCCTCAAAACGAGCTTCTTCTTTCTATACACCAACTTGATGCCCATTCCTATGTGGTCCACCTCACAAAGTTACAAACACGTACAAAGCCGAACGATGAAAAATCTTTAAAAACAAGTCGTAAAGCGGTTAAAGAAGCGCTCCTTGAGAAGAATATTAAACATTTATCTCGCTATAAAGCGGAACAAGAATAATCGTTTTTGTAAGATGAATTCATGACCATGCTGGTGTCCTCCTCTATTGTGTTGAGAACGTAAGATTTTTTAGCCAAACCGTTCTTAAATTGTCCTCCGTAAAATTGAGACATCGCCTGCAAAATAAGACTAACTTGCATCTTATCCCCCGGATCATTGCACCACTTTCATCATTAGATCTCTTTCGAAATTCGCCCCACCAAGGGCAAACATAGACGGAGGGTTTAAAAAAAGCCGTTCCTCCTGAGCGGAAGAGATGGAAGTTAGTTTATGAGTAAATTTCAAAACAAATCTATTAAAAATCTTGTAAAAAAATTTTTACCGTATACACTATAAGGATAGTCAAAAAATAATTTAAAAATTCCAAAGGGAGACGTAACAATGACTGACAAAGAAAAGTATCTTAAACAACTAAAAAATGAATTAAACAAATACACCAAACAATTATCCGACATACAAGGCGAATTCCGAGGAAACACGGGAACAGAATTTGAAAAAATAAATCAGTCTCTCCAGAATATCCTCCACGAAGCGGTGGTTGCATACGGAAAATTAGAATCTGCTTCTGCGAAGGAATGGGCACCTGTAAAAGCCCTCACGAATGAGGCGTTTAACAATTTGAAAGACTCTTTCAATGAAAAACTCTATGCCTCAGCAGATCAAATCAAAGCCTATGCGGGGAAAATTGAAGAAAACTATCAAGAACAACTGGACTGTGTTGCCACCTATGTAAGGAAGCACCCTTTCAAAAGCCTTTTCCTTGCTGCTGGAACGGGCTTTATTCTGGGAAAAATTCTTAAATGAAAGGAATATGGGGTGTATCTATGTCTTTAATAAATATAATACCGATGATTTTGAAGATGTTTCCTCTTCAAAAGTTGGTTGACTATAAACACCTTATAAAAAAAATAATTTTGTATGGTATTTCCTCTTTATTTTTAATAAGTTTTTACGTTTTTGGCTCTATAGCACTTTATTACTATCTCATACCCTATTGGGGGGAGGCTACCGCAGCGCTCTCTCTTTGTCTCTTGTCATTATTTATCGGTATTGCGCTCATCCTAACAGCTAGGCTCTTAAAAGTTAAAAAAAAGCCGCCTCCACCTCAGCTTCTTCCTCTTTTGGAAAAAAGTTTTGACCAGATGCTAAACACGAAAGACCTTACAAAAATTCTCTACAAAGCTTCACCAAAAGTTCTGATAACTGTGCTTGGAGCTGTTGCACTTGGCTCTTACGCTGTATTCTGGAAGAAAAAATGACAGGAATCCGCTAAACAAAGAGGAAAAAATATGGCAAGTTATGCCTCTCAAAAATATGAAGGCATTCTTACGTGTGACGACGATGAGGAAAATATTCTCCGTACCCCAACGTCTTTTTTAGATAGAAAAGACTGGGGAATTGCACGCTTAACAATTGAAAAATTAAGAACCGTTCGAAATAATGTTTTGAAGGGAGGAGCAGGGCTCGCAGCCCCTCAGATAGGGATTCTTCTCCCTATTTTTATTTATACACCAAATAGAACAACAGAAGGTTTGATAGATGTCATTAATCCCTCTTTTGAACCTTTGGAAAAACAGACTGTGGATGGCTATGAGGCCTGTTTTTCCGAGCCTTTCCGATGCACTAGGCTCACGCGTTGGAAGGCTATAAAGTGTCGTTATCAAGACCTAACAGGTCAGTGGCAAGACGTTATCCTCAAAGATTTTGCTGCAAAGGTCTTTCAACATGAGATGGATCATTTTCAAGGAAAGCTTACAGTCGATCATCCTTCGGCAAAAACCGAGACCTTTGCCGAAGAACAGGCTTTTAAAGATTATATGAACAAGGTTCTTCAGGATGATTCAAAAACTTATGAGGCTTCATAAGAAATAATATTATTACTAAATATTGTTTTAATTTATTAGAATATAAAAAATAAAAAGAGAATAAATATGGATGAATTTGGCTTATATAGAGCGCTTATATTTCCGAACAAAAGAATTAGATTCTTAATTGCATTAATAATTATTTTTCTCTTTTTTTTGGGGTACCTCCTTGTGGAAAGTACAGGAGGAACACAATTTGCTTACCTTCATATTCTCTATGTCCCCATTATCTTATCCGGCTTTGTTTTTTCCATACGTGGGGGCATTTTAGCTGGTATCATTGCAGGTATTTTAGTGAGCCCGTTGGTGCCCATTAGTAATAGCTATGACCTTTCTCAGCCCTTATTCTCTTGGACGCTGCGCATGGGATTTTTTACCCTTGTAGGAGCTATTGCAGGAATTGGATCCTCTATTTTCAGAGCCTATTTACAGGAACTAGAACTCAAGCAAACAACCGATGCCATGACAGGATTGCCCAATCACCATGGACTTGTGCAAGTTTTTTCCAAGCTTATCGAAAATAGCACGAAAGGATGCATTATTATTGTGGTGGAACTTTTTCAAATCCGCTCCATTGAAAACGCTCTAGGGACAGAAGGAACACGAACGCTTCTAAAAGAATTCTCTAAAAATTTAAAAGAGGCTGTTAATAATAAAGGCACCTTAGGAAGTCTTCAAGCTCAGCGATTTGCCATAATTGTCCAAGAAGAGGAAAATGTTATTGAAATTTTAAAAAATTGTGAAACTTTATCTCAGACACCCTATAATATTGGAAACATTCCTCTTTTTGCCGAAATGCGCTTTGGGATTGCCCGCTATCCTTATGATGATCGAGATTTAAACAACCTTACCCGCAAAGCCCTCATTGCAATTAATCTCCCGAAAAACCAATCTGAGCGCATCAGTCGATTTGATAAAAGTGTGGATGATGCCTCAGACCGAAACCTTTTGATTCTTCATCAATTGAAAAATGCTATTGATAACAACCTTTTAACGTTAGAATATCAACCAAAAGTTTATTTGGAGACGGATAAGGTTTTTGGTTTTGAAGCCCTTGTTAGGTGGAATGATCCCTTACTCGGCTCTATTTCTCCCGAAGATTTTATTCCCCTTGCCGAAGAAACCCTTCTCATTAATCCCTTTACACAATGGCTTCTAAACACCAGTCTAAAGCAAATGCATGAATGGGATAAGCAAGGCATATTGGTCCCTGTAAGCATAAATTTTGCCATGAAAAACTTTCATAATCCCATTATTTTTGACACCTTAACCCAGCTTTTAGAATTTTATCATATCCCTCCACCGTTACTGGAAATTGAAGTTACAGAAACATCTGTCGCCTCGAGCCTTTCAACCATTGCGCGGGCCTTAGAACAACTTCGTGAAATTGGCTTAAGAATTGCAATTGATGATTTTGGGACGGGGCAGGCTTCTCATCAATACCTTCTTGAGCTTCCCATTGATATTATCAAAATTGACAAAGTCTTTGTCCAATCTATTGGTCATAATTCAGCAGCGGCAGCCATTGTAAAAAATTCAATCCTACTTGCCCATGATTTGAACGTTGAAGTGATTGCAGAAGGTGTGGAAACCCATAAACAATATGGTCTTTTGAAAGAATGGGGCTGTGATGCGGGGCAAGGGTACCTTATTGGTCGCTCCATGAAAGAAACACAGGCAACCCAATGGTTAAAGGGAAAATTGGGAGTATCCCAGTAATCAGGGATCAGGGATCCGAACTTTTAATAAAACCTTGTATTTTTAATACTATACTAATAATTATTTGATATAAATAAATCTGCTTGTTAATTTTATTTGGCACTACGTACAATTTAAGCAAAGAAAAAATCGATGAAAAAATATTACTATGCGCTTCTTTGATTGCTCTCTATGGAATCAGCGCACAGGCGGTAACGTTTGAAATTAAGGACACGACAGGAGATAAAGAGATTACCTTTAAGTTTTATGCTCCTCCTGGTAGCCCACTGAATGTACCATTAGAAAGTAGCCCTAAAACAAAGCACAAAAAAGATTTGCTCCGGTACTTTACAAAAATAGCAAATAGTAAACGATCTTTAGAAATTTCGGCGGCTGATGCACGTTGTTGGCCACTACAATTAGAAAAGTATGATGCGGGTCAGTTAAACAATACGATAATTACGATTACCCGAGATCATGCGCATTCAACTTGTGAGATTAACCTCTTCTAATATTGTTATGGAATCTTCGACCCTTTGATTCTTGCTTCATAGGGACCAACGTCCTTAAGGAGACCAGTTGCTGGTTAATGTACGGTTTTACCTTTTCGCAATCACCAAAAGAGGAATTCTCACTCTCTGAGCGTCATTCCCGAGAGCGCGAAGCGCGAGTCGGGGACCCAGGAAAAGCATGCCCAGCAATAGATATTTCCTAGGTTCCCGCCTGCGCGGGAATAACGCTGAGGGTAAGATTCCTCTCTGCTCTTTTCACAAGAGTTAAACAACTCCTGACCACTGACTCCTGATCCCTGAACTGGCTACACCCCAGCTTGTGGCTCAGGAGCTTGCTTTCCAGCTTTCTTTGAAACGGTCTTTTTTGTTGCCTTTGGTGCTTTTTTCCCCCCTGATGGGATGGAAGACGAGGGAGGAATATCTGAAAAAGAGGGCTTTATCCGATCAAGTTTTCCTTCTTTGAGCAGCACATTGATATCTTCACCGCTAAGGGTTTCAAACTCTAATAAGGTTGTGGCTAGAAGTTCGAGGTGCTTCCGATACTTTGTAAGAATATGCTTTGCTCTTTCATAGGATTCGTGGATAATGCGTTTGATTTCTTCATCAATAATTTGTGCTGTTGATTCAGAAACATTTTTATGTTGAGCCACAGAATGCCCAAGAAACACTTCTTGGGTGTTTTCTCCATACGTAATTGGGCCTAGCTTATCACTCATTCCCCACTCCGTAACCATACGGCGGGCGATTTGGGTGGCCATGCTAATATCCGAGGAAGCCCCCGTGGTTATCTTCTCATAGCCAAAAATCATCTCTTCTGCAATGCGACCGCCCATCGCGACGGCAAGATCTGCATAAAGTCTTTCACGAGACATAGATACGCGATCACCTTCTGGCAGACGCATCACCATACCGAGAGCCCGTCCTCTTGGAATAATTGTCGCTTTGTGGATAGGATCTGAAGCAGGACTATGAAAAGCAACCACCGCATGGCCAGACTCATGGTAAGCTGTTAAACGCTTTTCTTCTTCTGTCATGACCATAGAGCGGCGCTCACTCCCCATCATAACTTTGTCTTTGGCTTCCTCAAGTTCAGCCATTGAAACAGTACGACGGTTACGGCGAGCTGCAAGAAGGGCCCCCTCATTAATGAGATTGGCCAGATCTGCACCTGAAAATCCAGGGGTTCCTCGAGCAATTACCATAAGATCTACATTACTCGCCATAGGAACTTTTTGTGAATGAACAGCCAGAATTTTTTCTCGACCAATAACATCTGGATTGGGCACAACCACTTGCCGATCAAAACGACCAGGCCGTAAAAGCGCAGGATCTAGGACATCAGGGCGATTTGTGGCAGCAATAAGGATAACACCGTCATTCGCTTCAAACCCATCCATTTCCACAAGAAGTTGGTTCAGTGTTTGTTCGCGTTCGTCATTACCTCCGCCAAGGCCCGCACCTCTATGTCGTCCCACCGCATCAATTTCATCAATAAAGATAATGCAAGGTGCATTTTTCTTTCCTTGCTCGAACAGGTCACGCACCCGGCTTGCACCGACGCCGACAAACATTTCGACGAAGTCTGATCCAGAAATTGTGAAGAAGGGAACACCGGCTTCCCCGGCTATAGCACGAGCCAGCAAGGTTTTTCCTGTTCCAGGAGGCCCTACAAGCAAAAGACCGCGGGGTATTTTTCCCCCCAAACGTTGAAATTTTTGAGGATCTCGGAGGAATTCAACCACTTCTTCAAGCTCTTGCTTAGCTTCATCTACACCGGCTACATCCTTAAAAGTAACTTGGGTGGCTTTATCATCTAAAAGACGGGCTTTGGATTTTCCAAATCCCATGGCTTTATTGCCGCCGGATTGCATTTGACGCATGAAAAAAATCCAGACGCCAATCAACAAAATCATAGGAAGCCACCCCAAAAGAATTTGGAGAAAAGAGGGCATTTCATTCTCGATATTTTCTACCTCTACAAAAACACCCAAATCAGAAAGGCGATCAGCGAGCGTCGTGTTTTGGGGGGGAATTGTTGTTGAAAAGCTACTCCCATCGTTCAACTCACCACTCGCAACATTCCCGCGAATGTGGATTTTTTTGACACGCCCTTCTTTTGCATCATGCAGAAGGCTTGAATAAGCTATGTTTGTGTGCAGTTTATGAGCAGGAGGCGCTTGAAAAAGATTAAAAATAGCGACTAAAAATAGTCCTATAATGATCCAAAGGGCTAAATTACGATTCATTGTGTACAGCTTTCATGTTAACGATATCTATAAGTTATATAGTGAATCTTAACGAATCGTGAAAGAGGGGTTTTAAATAAATAAATTTTCTTAAATCTTTCTCACATTCTAGAGTAGCATAGCATAAATGAGGCACAGCAACAACCTTTCCTTTTACCCACAGAGCGGGAAGGGTCGGAACAAATTGATGTAAGTAAATGGCCTTGCCAAGATTGTCATTACGAGGGACGTGAGCGCCGGCGCAATCCAGTTTCTTCATGTGGCATTTTTGGATTGCTTCGCTCAGTTCCCCGCTTTTCCAAGGAGTGGCTCGTGATAACGACTTTGTCTCTACTGTAGAATTCAACCATCCCGATTTCAAAGACCCCAAAATCGTCCCCTCGGGGACATACTCTTTAAGCTGAGGATCAATCCAAAACCGCTGATCCCACAGGGTTTTTTCTTGGAGTGAGGAGATAGAAAACCCCTGCTGGATCGCACGTCTTTCGCGAAACAGAAATATTTCTTCATGAGAAAAAACCCAATAAATTCCACCTGTCGTAAAAGGAATACCTTTTTTAATTTTATCCATTACACCTGTGACTTGGGTTGCCCGAGGTGAATAATCTGCGTTGGAAAACCATTGCATCAGAAAGGAAAGTAACCGCTTCGCAATTGCTGGGTGCAAGGCACTGAAATATTCTTTTTTTACCGCAAGATAGCCACTATCATGAGCTTGCACCACATGGGCAATAGCGTTTTCAAGAGAACTTTGAATAAAGTCGGCATCCATCTGAAGTTTTTTGATGACCTGATTTAACCGACCAGAGACAAGACCCTCTTCAGATAAAAATTGACGAAGACGGCCCCTAAAAAAATGAGGATTGTGATTGCTTGGGTCTTCAATCCACTCTTGATTATGAGCGCTTAATGTGGCTACTAGGCACTCTTTTGGGAAGTCCAATATTGGGCGAAGGAAAAGGATTCCATCTCTAACCGTACGCTTTTTCATGCCCGAAAGGCCCGTCAACCCGCTGCCTGAAGACAGGCGCAGCCAAAAGGTTTCTTCCTGGTCTTGTTGATGATGACCCAAAAGAAGGGTTGAAATCCGATTCTGGTGACACCACTGCGTCAAAAGAGCATAGCGTGCTTTACGCGCCTTTTCTTGGATACGAGCAGTTGGCTTATCCCCCACCCAGTCCAAAATCACATGCTGAATATTTTGTGCTTGTGCCCATTGAGCAACGCGCCTGCCTTCTTCTCTTGACTCCTCCCGCAGGCCATGATCAACAGTCAAGGCGATAACATAGCTTCCTTTTTTTTGCGCAAGCTTATGGGCGAGGAGCATAAGGGCGAGACTATCCGAGCCTCCGGAAACAGCGACCGCGAGGGGGAAAACGGCGCCTTCCATGGATTGTTCAAATTCGGACAGGGTGATAGGAATCACGAAAAGTATTCCACTTCTTCTGGCTTGGTAAAGTGAGCTTCAATTTGCACAACAAATTCATCATGCTTAGCTGTTGAAGCCCAGCTTTCCAGGGTTTCTTTGTTTAGAAAAGACAGATAAACTGTAAAGGTGTTTCCTTCAGCTTTATATCTCATCTTTATAAAACCGCGTTGCTGAGATGCTTCTCTGTAAACTTCCGCATACCATGTGGGAAAATAGACAACGCCTTTAGGATCGAGAAAGTATTTAATTTTTAGATTTAGCATGTTACTTTACTTATTTCCATTAAGTATAATTAATAAAAATTAATTTAAATGACGATTGGAAGTTCATATACACTAATTGAAAGCTTCAAAAAACCTTCCTCTTCATCCCATATAGAAGCTAACAACTAAAGGAATTAATCAATGATACTCAATGATAAATTTATAAGCTTTTCTAAACTTATAAGCCTTTCTATTATCCCTGCCTCTTCAAAAGAAGGCTGAAAATCTACCCCTTTTAAATCATCTTTGTGAGCAGACCACCATGATAATATTTCTTCATTCTGTTCTAATGTAGTCAGCACACTTGTATGAGTTTTACAGGTAGCTAAATATTTCTCCAAAAGAGGCAAATTCTCTTTCGTTTTCTCTATTCTGCTAAGCTCATAATTAGCAATCAACGCTTGCGCATAAAATTTCTCAATGCTTTTTTTTAAAGGTTTAAGTTTTTGATAAAGTTCACTTCTAGCAAGATTAGATTGAGGCTGGCATTTGTGCTGGTTGATGAAAGCCTCAATAAATTCTTTATGCGTTGTTAGAGGAGTAAAGTAATTAACGACTTTAAGAGGAGCATACTTTTCATTAAGTGTAAAGCGATAGAGGATACTGCCATTCTCTAATGAAAGCCTTTTCGTCTGGCCTTCATCTGCAATGTCTGCGTGGATTTTGTCAAGCAATGTTATTTCCAAGTTTTCTGTGATTGTTTCTTTCTTAATTTTGCTCAAATGCTGAGCAAGTTCTTCGTTGTCTTTATAAAAGTTCTCCCAGCTTATGCCCGTTGATAAAGCTAATGCCTGACCATCTTCTGTTTTAACGAGACTTCCACTATCTCCACGCCCTGTGCTTATCATACCCTTATTAGGCAAGGCATCAAAGTACCATTCAGGTAGTTTATTTTCCGCTTGAGAAATTAAAAGGTAAAAGTCTTTAGAGTCAACTGTCTGAGTGAAGAATCCCCCAGCGTTGTAAGTGATACGGGCGGGAGCTTCATGAGAGGTATACTCTTCGTAGGAAGTTAATTGGTTGTCAAATATAGGGCCACAAGATGTCACTACTACGCTATATACTTCTCCGTCATTCAAAGGTCCTTCATATAAAGCGCCTTTAAATTTATGAGGGAGCTCCACAGAATCTTTTTTCTTTATAGAGAAAATTCCAATATCTTGAGCTACACTCTCTTCCCAGCTTTGCGTGAGTCCTTTGTTTGATATCTCCTGTAGTATCTGTGGTGCAAACTTTTTTAAAGCTTCTGGCGTTAAGTCCTCGCTTATGAGAATATCAAGTATGTCGTCAACTCGTTCGCCACTAGACGCAGAGATGATGACACGTAGTTTTTCATTACTCTTCCCTACATAAACTTTCCCTTTTTCAGGGGATTTATTGATAGGTAATTCTGATATTGGAAGAAGGTCATACCCATATGAAGGCTGTTTTTGGAATGTGTTGAAAGGACATATATAAAAATTTGATGATTTGTCATCTTCCGTTGATTTTTCTTTACCAAGAAGTACCCCTACTTTTTCGTTTCTTTCGAAATCCAAGGTATGAGCATTTGTAAGCCCAAAAAGCTTGCCATCTTCTGTTTCGAAGTATACCGCCGTTCCACGCTTAAAGTTTGCGCTTTTTCCTTCCATTGAGCGGATAAGAGGATAAACCCCATTTGGAGATTTGCCTCTTCCTTCTTTCATGAGATCTGCATCGCCAAATATAACCGCTTGAGTTGCAAAAGAACTTCCCAAATAAAGAGCTGTAGCCATGCAAACGAATTTCATTTATTTTTCCTTTTTTTAATTATTTAGGTAACACAACATAACATTATAGCATGATTATCCTAGTTGAAAATCAACGCATAAGTAAACTGATGAGCCGACATTAATGATGTTTTAAAAAAATCAGTGCAGGAGTTTTTTTGAGAGGAGGGGGCTCCGAGCTACTGCAGCAACTTTTCTGAATACTGAACCCTAAACAATTTCTCCCAAATCAGCGAGGCGGGAAACCTCATCCTCAGAAGTCAAGGCTTGGATCATTTCATCCAAAGCACTACCGTCTAAAATGCGGTCGAGCTTATAGAGAGTCAGGTTGATTCGATGATCCGTCACCCGTCCTTGAGGAAAGTTATAGGTCCGAATCCGCTCAGAGCGATCCCCGCTGCCGATTTGGCTTTTGCGATTGGCAGCCCGCACAGCTGCTTTTTCAGCGCGCTGATGCTCATAAAGACGCGCACGCAGAACCCTTAGCGCTTTGGCTTTGTTTTTATGCTGGGACTTTTCATCTTGTTGTTGGACCACGACACCTGAGGGAAGGTGAGTAATACGGACGGCGCTATCCGTTGTATTGACTGATTGTCCCCCTGGACCACTGGAGCGAAAAACATCAATGCGCAGATCTTTTTCTTCGATCTGAATATCGACTTCTTCCGCCTCTGGCAAAACGGCGACCGTTGCAGCAGAGGTGTGGATCCGTCCCCCCCCTTCTGTTTCAGGAACACGTTGAACTCGATGAACCCCTGATTCAAATTTGAGTCTCGCAAACACACCTTTGCCAGAAATCGATGCAGACGCTTCCTTAATCCCCCCCAAACCCGTATCACTTACATGCATGAGCTCAAAACGCCAGCCCTGGATTTCCGTATACCGGTGATACATGCGGAAAAGTTCAGCTGCAAACAGAGCCGCTTCTTCTCCTCCTGTGCCAGCACGAACTTCTAGAATCGCATTTCGGTCATCATCCTCATCCTTTGGAAGCAAAAGAAGTTGAATTTCACGGGCAAGATGGGGTAAACGCTCTTGGATGTGTTGAAGGTCGTCCTGTCCCATTTGTTGAAGTTCCTTATCAAGTTCAGAATCTTCTAGAAGCTCTTTAAGGGTTGCGGTTTCTTCTATGAGCTGCTGCCACTCAATAATCTTTTCAGCAATAGGCGTAAGGTCAGAATATTCCTTAGAGAGTCTTGCAAACTCTGCTGGATCTCCCATGGTGGCGGAGAGTTTTTCTCTGAGTTCCTCAAAATAGGTCAGGACTTGGTTTAGTTTTTGTTCAAGACTCATTGAATGCCTCTTTCCTTAAGGGTCGCTTCTACTTGGTCTTGCGCCAGTTGAACTTGCTCACCCGTATCTAGATTTTTTAGTGTTACACGACCAGAGGACACTTCCTCTTCTCCGATGATAAAGGCATAACTCGCGTTGATTTTATTTGCTTTTTTCAGGCGTTTGCCCAACGCCCCTCCGTAGGTCATTTCTACCGTAAATCCTTGGACACGTAAACGTTGTGCCAGTTCCAGCCCCTTCATATCGAAGTCCTCATTCATGGGCACGACGACCAGGGGTCGGGTTAAGGGAGGAAGGTTATCTTCAAACAACATCATAGCTAGGCGATCAATACCACCGGCCCAACCAACGCCAGGAATGGAAGGGCCACCCATGGTGCTGACAAGCCCATCATAACGGCCGCCTGCTAAAACCGCGCCTTGGGAGCCGAGTTCTGTGGTTGTGGCCTCAAAAGCGATGTGACAATAATAATCCAGTCCTCGCACAATGTGAGGATTAATCATGAAGGGAATTTCTAAAAATTTAAGACCTTCTTGTATTTTTAAAAACATTTCTTGAGAAAAGGCATTAAGGCTGTCTACTAAAAGGGGAGCACCCTTTAAAATCTTTTTGTCTCCCTCATCCTTTGAATCTAAAATTCTTAAAGGATTTCGATCAAGACGAAGCTGGCTATCTGGGGAAAGGGCGGCATGGTGGTCTTTGAGATAAGTTACGAGAAGATCACGGTAGCGTTTACGGCTTTCCTCATCCCCGAGCGTATTGATCTCTAAAGTCGTGCGATGGCTTAAATCCAGGGTTTTCAACAAATCATAAGCCAAAGCGATGACTTCCACATCTCCCACGGGATCAGCTACACCAAAAAGTTCCACCCCGATTTGATGGAGTTGGCGCAGTCGTCCTTTTTGAGGTCGTTCATAACGAAACATGGGTCCAGCATAAAAGTATTTTAAAGGGGTGGATTGAGTAAGACCATTGGATATAATGGCCCTGGCAATGCCAGCCGTCCCTTCAGGACGTAAAACGATGGATTCCCCCCCGCGATCAGCAATTTCGTACATTTCTTTTGTCACAATATCGGAAACATCCCCAAGAGTACGCTTAAAGACATCTTTAAATTCCATGAGCGGTGTTGCCATTTCCGCAAAACCGGATAAGCTCGCAATTTTTCTTACCTTATCAATAATAATGGCGTATTTTTTGTGCTCTGAGGGAAGCAAGTCATGCATCCCTCGTACGGGTTGTAAGGCTGTCATTGTATCCTAATTTTCATTCACGATCAGTCCATTAACTCTACTGATCCTCAAGCCTTTATTCAAGCCATTTTTCTGGATCAAGGGGGATGTCTTGCCCCACTTCTTCAAATTTGTCAGCAACTGGAAAAACCCTTTCCCCAAACAAGAGTCGGGTTCCTTTCAAATTCCCCGTTCTTAAAATAAGATTTTCACTATTCTTAAATTCAAAAGACTCTCCCGGCCTAAACATCCGGCTGACGATAATATTGCCTTCCTTATCTTTAACTTCAATCCAAGACTCTTCTGTGACTTGTAAATTCACGGGTTGAGAAGGGGGCTCTAGGTCTGAATGACTCTCTTCGACAGGTATCACTTCTGTCTTTATGAGGGGCTCAGGTTGAGTTGAAGGTGCTGGATCAAAAACGATCTCTCGAGGAGGTGCATGAACAGTATAGTTACTTACCCCCATCCACCCCATAATAATTACAGCAAGCACAAACAGGGACAGGCCTAGAATACGAATGCTCGGCATTCCTCGTCCGGGGAGCGGTGCAGGAAAAATAGTCTGTGAAGAGCGGGGCTGATCAGCATTTTGCTCTTTAAATTTTTCGAGGATGTCTTGTACGTTCAACTTTAAATATTGAGCGTATAGTTTTACAAAACCTAACGTGTATACATCGCACGCAAGATGTTCTGCATCCTCTTCTAAATAGGACAACTGGCGTTTATTAATAAACAAGCTTTTGGAAACTTGTTCAAGAGTTAGCCCTTGGGCGAGGCGAACCGCCTTAAGAATTTGCCCGACTGTTGGGGATTCATCTTCTGGTAATGTTGAGTCTGTCATAAGTGATATATAATCTCACTCTATTTGATGAATATGAAAGAATATTAAATATCATAGCAGCCAGGCTGATATGAGGCAAGTCCTTCGTGTTCTCGGAACCTACGCCTGCAAAAATGAGTTCACAGAAATTATTGTTTCACACCTGTAGTTTCATCCCTTCGAACACAGGGATAATACTTTAAAAATTATAGTTTAATTTAATACCCACCTCAATTGTGTTATTGCGTGGCTCAAAAATACCTGCTTCTCCAACTATTTCTCCTGATCTATTGACTAATTGCACTTTTTTAATATTTGAGTCTTTTATGTTCCAATAATTAATAAATGGGCCAAAGGAAAAACTACTGTGGGAAAATTTTTTGATCAACATAAGATCCCCCTTAAGCCCATAGCCTCTTTTTTGGTTATTATGAATTGTTGATGACACATAACTACTTTGCCGCCCATGTAAAAACCAATCAAACTCTGCGGTTGGTGCCAGCGCCCAATCGCAACTTAATTGTTGGTGAAGTGTTAATCCTACAGGAATATATAAGTACTGAGATTTTCTACGATAACCGCTATGACCGGTTGTCGATTTTTTCCCTTTCGAATCATCTGCCTTATAGCGGTAGCCAAATCCTAGGTAAGGATCCAATTCGGTTATCGAAGCCAGTTTAAATCGTTTACCAAATACGAATCGAGTTTCAGAAAGCCAATTAGGCTCATGTTTAAGTGAACCCGTACGGTTAGATTTATAATCAGTATGACCATAAGAAAACCTGAAGTCAGGTTGTATAAAGAAATCGTTAATGAAGGTGTAGTTATAAGCAGCATTTGCCCCGTAAAGAAATCCTTTGAGATTCATCACTCCTGGTTCTCGATAATTATAATGAAAAAACTCCAAACCCAATGAAAATTGATGGGGGTCTTGAGGTACTTTTGGAGAAATTGTAGCAAAGACCGGCAAGCACGTTATTGTCGTTAAAAATTTTAGGGCTAAGAAGGAACATATTTTTTTCATTGTACTACCTATGAATTAAATTAAACCACGGCATCACCCTATTCGATTTAATGCACACTTAGCAAGTGCTTTTTCATTATTACTAGGCGATGTTTCCTGATAGGATGTAATAAAATCTGGTTTACCTTTTTCAACACTTTCGTTATGGTGGTTTCGTTGTTTGCGCGCCCTTAGCTCAGCTGGATAGAGCGTCGGCCTTCTAAGCCGCAGGTCGCAGGTTCGAATCCTGCAGGGCGCGCCATACTTCATCCCATAATCCTTTCGGTAAATGAATAAGGAGAAAACACCCCATGGATTTCCAACTACCCCCCCTGCCCTATCAAGAAGACGCGTTAGAGTCTCATATTTCAGCACGAACTCTTAGCTTCCATTATGGCAAACACCATCAAGCCTATATGACGAATCTTAAGAATCTTATTCAAGAGACACCTCTTGCAGCAAAATCCTTAGAAGAAATCATTCTGGAAAGCGCCAATAACGCAGAAAAAGTTGGCATTTTTAATAATGCGGCCCAAGTCTGGAACCATACCTTTTATTGGAATTCATTAAGCCCTAAGGGAGGTGGAGAACCAAAAGGCCCCCTCGCCGCAAAAATTGCTGAAGATTTTGGGAGCTTTGAAAAATTTGCAGAAGCCTTCAAACAAGCAGGTGTTGGGCAATTTGGAAGCGGCTGGGCTTGGCTTGTTCTTGATAAGGATGGTAAGTTAAAAGTCACAAAAACACCGAATGCAGATCTTCCGCTGGCTCATGGACAATGCGCTCTTCTGACCTGCGATGTGTGGGAGCATGCCTACTATCTGGATTACCAGAACCGTCGCCCAGACTATCTGGATATTTTCTTGAAGAATCTTGCGAATTGGGACTTTGCGAACAAGAATTTTGAGGGGGTTTAAAGGGAGGCGCTCCCCACGGGCGTCATTCCCGCGAAAGCAGGAACCTAGGATATTAAACAATGGGTTAAAAGGTGAATGAAGGGTGAACGATTGGTCCTTAAACATTGGAAAAAAGCTTAGGAAGACTTGTTCAAGTTTAAGATCTTCCTGGGTTCCCGCTTTTGCGGGAATGACGCCCGCGGAGGGTGCAGGAGAGGTGGTCCGCAGGACGGGTGAGGCGCCCTCCCTGCACAGCGGGCACTCTTTAAAATGACCATGGAAAACATCAGACTAAAGTCTTTTGAGGTCGATGCCATTTGCACCTCTTTCCGCACTCATTTTGGGCGTGAAGACCACCTCTGGCAAGACATAAAGAAACTACGAAATCATCTGAGCTTCTTGAGATTCTGAATAATCTATTGAAGAAGTTGGAGGTTACAGGAGATCCCGGCTCAAGGCCGGGATGACAGTGTAGGGAGATGCTCACAAGAAAACGTCAGTTTTATTGTTTAGTCATTTGATTATAGAGGCAAAAACCTCGATGCTGTCATCCCAGCCTTGAGCTCACTAGTGTCCGGGGAAAGTTTAGTTAAAGTTAAAAAGAGTAAGACTATGATTCAAATAAGTCGTAAAAGTCAAACAGATGACTTAAAAGCTGGGGAGGAATGCTACCCCCCCTTCCCCATTTCATTCAATTCCTCCCACGATTTCTCATCAATGGGCACAACGGAAAGGCGGGATTGACGCACGAGGAGTAAATGTTGAAAACGGCTATCCTCTTTAATTTCTTTCAGCGTAACCGGACGGGAAAAGGGAGAAACAGCTTTAACGTCGACCATCCCAAATTGCCCTAAAGCATCAGAGGGATCAGGGTAGTAAGGCTTTACAACTTCAACAATGCCCATGATCCTTCGTTCATCTCCCGTATGGTAAAAAAAGGCAAGATCCCCCACTTCCATGATTTTCAGGTTGTTACGGGCTTGATAATTTCGAACCCCATCCCAAAAAGTGACTTTGTTTTTGATTTGCTCATCCCATGACCAGCAATCCGGTTCCGTCTTAATAAGCCAATGATTCATTTAATTCCTCTCTATCTTTAAGGGGCGACTCAGTAATTGATCAATGAGTTGTTCAAGGGGTGTACCATGGTTTAACAGATCATAGATAGCAAACGTAATAGGCATATCTACCATAAGTTTCTTCGCAAGAAAAACCGCCCCAGAAACCGTATGAACGCCTTCTACAAGGGTTTTTTTATTCGACAAGAGCTCATCAAGGGGTGCACCTCGCCCCAGGGCAAGCCCAAAGGCTTGATTTCGGGATTGGGAGCTCAGGCATGTGAGGATCATATCGCCAACCCCTGACAATCCTAAAAAGGTTTCCAGTTTAGCGCCCATTGCACATCCAAGACGGGTGACTTCAGCAAGGCCTCTTGTGACTAAAGCTGCTCGCGCATTATCTCCAAGGTCTAAGCCTGCGATGATTCCGCAAGCAATGGCAATGATATTTTTGCAAGCGCCGCCTATTTGGGCCCCTATGATATCATCACAAGCATACAGACGAAAATGAGAGCTGCTCAAAAGATGGGCGAGCTTTTGTGCCACCGCTATATCTTCAGCGGCCAGAACAATTGCCGTAGGAAGTTTCTTCGCCACATCACTCGCAAAAGAAGGACCTGTGAGGATGAGAAGAGGATTATCTGGAAAATACGCCCGAACAATTTCTGACATCAAAATGGCTGACCCGTCCTCAATACCTTTCGACGCAATAATAAGGGGAACGTGAGTTGGCCATACCTTATGAAAGATTTCACAGGTGCTACGCATATATTGGGCAGGGGGGGCGAGAATGATCACATCCGCATCAGCCGTGCCTTTAAGATCTGTTGTGGCTTGTATCTGAGGATCGAGGGCAATCCCGGGAAGGCGATAAATATTTTCACGACGTTGGTTAATCGTTTCAACTTTATCAAGACGGGAAGACCAGAGCTTCACAGCCAACCCCGCACGAAAGCCGCTTAAAGCTAACGCCGTTCCCCAAGCACCTGCGCCCACAACGGAAATGCGATTCATTGTGCGTTCTCCCTTTTCAACTCTTCAAGAGGCCATCGGGGCCGAGGGGCAAAATCCAAGGACCCTATCAGACCCCTTTGAAGACGTTCCATCCCAGCCCATGCAATCATAGCCCCATTATCTGTACACAAGTTTACGGGTGGCGTCACCAAGCCCATGGCTCTTTCATTAACACAATTATCAAGCCTTGCACGGAAATATTGGTTTGCAGCAACACCTCCTCCGACGACGAGATTGGTGATTGTTGGCTTTTTCTCAAGAGCCATTTTCAAAGCGTTGCGACATCTGTCCACCAAAATGTCCCCAATTGTTTTCTGCAAGGATGCACAAAAGTCGGCTTGGAATGTCTTTGAGGGATCCGTCTGATCGAGGATCACCTTCCGCGCAGCTGTCTTAAGGCCTGAAAATGAGAAAGAACATCCTTCTTTCCCTTTAAGGGGCTGGGGAAGGGAAAAGGCGTTTGGATCGCCTTGCAATGCAAGACGCTCAATGAGAGGCCCCCCCGGATAACCATACCCTAAGAGACGCGCCGTCTTATCCAGGCATTCTCCAATGGCGTCATCTAGTGTTCCGCCTAGGTAGGTATAAACCCCCACATCTTCCACAATCAGAAATTGGCAATGACCGCCTGAAACAAGCAACAAAAGATAAGGAAAGGGTACATCATTGGTTAGGCGCGCGGTTAAGGCATGTCCTTCCAAATGATTAACAGGGACAAAGGGCACGTTTTTTGCCATCGCAAGACCCTTGGCGATCATCACCCCTACAATCACTCCACCGATCAGTCCCGGCCCTCCTGCCACGGCTATGCCATCGATTTGATCGAGAGATATATTTGCTTCCCTGAGAGCTTTGTGAAGGATCGTTTCAATATGGACAAGATGGGCGCGTGCTGCAATTTCAGGGACAACCCCCCCAAAAGGCTTATGCTCAATGTCTTGCGAGGAGACAATATTAGAGAGAATGCGCTTGTCATGGGTAACAAGCGCGGCTGCCGTTTCATCGCAACTGGTTTCAATGCCGAGAACTATCATGATTTTGTATACCCATTGCGGGGGAAGGTTAGCAAGATTAAAAGTGGGGATGAAAAAATATACCCCTCACCCATCCTTTTGCTCTCGCTCCACCTCGCAAAAGTCCGACCTCACCCACAAGGGGCTAATCTATGCATATCCCTTAGCAAGTTGAAATATAAATTCCTCATATCATCCCCATCGACGTCATTCCCGCGAAGGCGGGAACCCAGAATGGGATTGATATCAAACGATATTTTAGAAAAAGAATAAAAATAGATTGATCAATACTCAAATTCTGCAAAAAGATCCCTCTTATAAAAGGTTGTACAAAAATCTAAGATTGTCCTGGGTTCCCGCCTTCGCGGGAATGACGCTCGAGTTTTTTTTAATTATATAACAAAACGTTAAGACAAATTTCAGGTTAGGCAGTTTCAATGTGAAAAAGATGTTTACATAGATTAGCCCACATGGGAGAGGCATCCTTTGACCCCACAATCAGCACGCTTCTCTCATCTTACATTAGACCTCTTTCGAAACATAGCATGATATAGACTGGGTCCATAAAATTAGATCCCGGCTCAAGGCCGGGATGACAGCGTCGGAGTTTTTTACTTCTATATTCAAGAGATTGTGTAATGTAAAACAATGTTTGTTGTTGAGCTTTTACACTCCCAATCTGTCATCCCGGCCTTGAGCCGGGATCTGAGTCTTATGTTGAAAGAAGTCTATTCTCATTTTACAGGATACTTCGTTGTTGTCAAATTTTTCAATTGCCCATTTCAGACGAAAAATTTAGGTATCTATCTCAGGTTTGTCAGAGTATCTAAGCGTACACTGTAGTCCTCCGTCTTCATGACTTAAGCCTAAATATACTGTCGTTTTGTCATTGACGGGAATGAAGGTCTCCTTATCCACATAACAAAAGTGAGCAATGTTAGCGGACTTTTTCAATTGCACGCTTATGCCGATTTTAGCATAAGTATCATTAGATAAAGTCTTTTTAACGCTTTGGTAGAGAGGAAGTTGCGTCGGACGCAGCGTATAGAGTGGACCATCTTTTCCAGTCTCGCTGATAAACAATACCTTCACCGTATCAACTTTATGATCATTACCTTGATAGGCAACTAATTCGGGTATATTCTCGTTTTTAATCCATATTGTTCCAGCACTTACAACTTCCATAACACTAAATGTCGTTATGATTAAAAAAGAAAAGAGTTTAACAAAAAATATTTCCTGATTACGCACTATACTCAGTATAATTTTGGAGGTATGATAGCTAGGAGATAAACTCTTATTATCAGGAGGCTAGCTATGAAGAGAAATACCATTCAGTTTCAAAGAGGATTGAGTTTTTCG
>JACDGE010000091.1 GCA_013815465.1 Alphaproteobacteria bacterium
GCTTGGTTCTTAAACTCCTCAAAATCAAACGAGGGTTTTTCTTTTGCTATCTTCATTTGTCAGTCCTTTCTTCTTTACGCTAGATCCTTTTCTAGCAGACTGACACAGTTCAGAAAACACTCCCAATCCAGATAAAGGATCCATTTCAAGGCTTTCTTGGACAAGCAAACCCAATCCTTCATAGGACTTGCGGAGATCAGCTCGTTCTTTTGCGATATAAACACTTATGTTGCCTGGAAACATATTTTATCTCGTTAAAAGAGGCGTAAGCCAAGCATTGAGCTTCTGCCAGTCAACAGGTCCCCCCAAACAAAAGTGCTGTCCTGGAGAAAGTGTCACTTCTATCTTTTGACCCATCGGAAGAGGGACTATTGAAATAGCTGTCTCGAGGGGGGCAGAGTTCAGATATTCTTGCAAATTCTTAATCTGCAGCCCTTCCATAAAGTCTATAGGCATTCCCGGACTTTCAGGGGAATCAAGGCGTTTTGCCCATGTACGTAAAGCAGAATCTGAGAGTCTATGCTTTCTGCAATAGACAAGTTTATTCAAACCACTTTTTTTCCAATCTGCAACAATTGGTGTCCACCTTTCAATAGCCTCCATATGCCTTGTTTTTCTTGAAATATGAGGATTAAATTTCTTTTCCAATCGATAAAATATCTGCTTATCCAATCTTTTTGCGCGACAATAAGCACCCTTGCTTAACCCGCTCTTTTCCCAATTTCTAAAGATCTTTTCCCATCTTTCTTCAATCTCTTGACGCGTGAGAGAGGTCGAGGGGTGAAACTTATTTTCCCACTTGCAAAATGTTTCATACACTAGCATTTTCTTCTTGCAGTAATCGTGTTTTGTTAATCCACTCTTTTCCCAATCTACAACAATTTTCTCCCATTCTTCCAAATTATAGCAGCGGGTAAAATTCCAGGGTATCGTCATGATAATCTATATCCTCTGTTCATCATCAGCTTTAGGTTGTAAAAGAAGAGTTATCCACTCATTCAAACCTTCCCAATCAAACTGACCTTCAATACGAAGCTGGTGTCCTTGAGGAAGTGTGATTTCTATCTTTTTATCTACAGGAAGAGACTCCATTAAGAAGCTAGAACCAAAAGAGATGGGGGTAAAATGATCTTCTAAACAAATGTCGGGCATTAACCTTGTAAAATCTGGGTGTAATTGAGGAGGCTCTGGGAAATTAAGCTTTTTTACCCACGAATAGAAAGAAGCACTTTCTATTCCTTTTCTTTGACAATAAGTATACTTATTCAATCCACTTTCTTTCCAATCCTCAAAAACTTTTGTCCATTTTTCAACAGCTTTGTCATGGCGTGTTTGTCTAATTTTATGAGGATTAAGGTGTCTTTCTCGTTTTGAAAATGAAGACAGACAAAGGTCATTTAGCATGCAGTATGCATGTGAGGTCAAACCACTGGTTTCCCAATCCTTGATAATTTCTCTCCATTTGTCGGCTCTTTCCTTTAGGGTTATATAAGCAGGGTGATTTACCTTCTCTCTCCATTTATAAAAACTCGAAGGAGGTATTTTTTTCTCCTTGCAGTACTTGTTGAGACTTAGACTGCTTGCTTTCCAGTCTTTGGCAACTTCTTCCCAGTTATAGCTAACTTTCTCAGGTTTTATGGGAACAGGAAAATTAAGCTTTTTACGCCAGTTATAAAAACTCGAATCACGTATTTTTTTCTCTCTACAATAGCTTTTTGCATCCAACCCACTTTCTTTCCAATCCTCAAGAATTTTTGTCCATTTTTTAACGGCTCTTTCATGGCTTGTTGGCCTGCTTTTATGGGAGTTAAAGTATCTTTCCCACCGGTAAAATACAGAGGGGGTAAGGCCATTTAGCAAACAGTATGCATGGGGTGTCAAATCACTGGTCTCCCAGCCTTTGACAAGTTCTTCCCAGTTATAAGTAATTTTTTTGGGTTTTAGGGAAACTGGAAAGTTAAGTTTTTTCCCCCATCTATAAAGACTCGAAGATGGTATTTTTTGCTTCTCGCAATATCTTTCTACGCTCAACCCACTTGTCTGCCAGTCCTCACAAATTTTCTGCCATTTTCTTTCTAGAAGGATATGTTTTTTTGTTGTCATGATGATTTACTCTTCCGTTTTTGCTTAGTTTTCTCTTGTCAAAAGAGGAGTCAGCCATGAGCTAAGCATTTCCCAATCAAAAGGTCCTTTCAGGAAAACATGCTCTCCTTGGGAAAGAAAAACCTCCATTTTTTGATTTACGGGTAAAGTCCCCTTTAAAAGAGCGGAACTCGGTAAACAAAAGCCAATGTGAGTCTGTGAAGTCGTTTCTCTGGGAGGATCCTGTATAGGCGCTGAATGTAATTGAGGAAGTGTTTCCTCGGAGTTCTTTACCCATTTACAAAATATGGAGTATGTAAGTTTATGTTTTCTGCAATAGATAAATTTACTCAAACCGCCCTTCTTCCAATCCTCAACAATTGGCGCCCATCTTTCAGCAGCTTCCATATGACTCGTTTTTCTTAAGATATGCGGATTGAACTTCTTTTCTTGGACGCAAAATATAGCTGTGTGTAATCCTTTTGCTCTACAGTAGGCACTTTTGCTCAGTCCACTTTTTTCCCAATTTCTAACGATTTTTTTCCACCTCTCGCTAACTTCTTTACGACTTAGGGAGTTCGAAGGGTAAAGCTTTGTATGCCAAGTACAAAAGCTGGAGTAAGGAATCCTCTTTAATTTGCAATAAGCGTTCTTGCTTAAATTGCTCTTTTCCCAGTCGTCAATAATTTCTTTCCATTCTTCTGGACTATAATGTCCGATAAAATTCCATGGTATTGTCATAATAACTTATGCATCCTGTCCGATATTGTTCTTAGGTTGTAAAAGAAGAGTTAGCCAACTAAGGCTTTCCTCCTCAAATTGCCCCTCCATACCCTCCACGCAAAGCTGATGTCCTTGGGGAAGCAAAGCCTCTATCTTTTTTGGAGCGGGAGATCCCATTAACATAGCTGAGCTGAAGGGAACTGAAAAAAAATGATCCTCTAAAGAAATCTCGGGATGTTCTTGCTTTGTAAAATCCAAGTGTGCTTTTGGAGGTCCTGAAACATTAAGCTTTTTTTGCCACTTGTAAAAAGAAGAAACTTCTATCCCACTCCTTCGGCAATAAGTAAAACCAGTCAAACTACTCATCTGCCATTCCTCCATAATTTTTGTCCATTTTTGAAGAGCTTTATTCTCCCTTGTTTGGTGAACTTTATGGGGATTTAATTTTTTATCCCAGCGGCGGATGGAAGAGGGATTAAGTTCATATTTCAAAGCATAGGCCCCTGCAGTCAAATTACTGCTCTCCCAATCTTTTATAATCTCTCTCCATTTATTAGCCATTTCCTTCCCAGAAATATAAGAAGGGTGGCCTACCTTGTATCTTTTTTTACATAAGCCTTTCGGTGATATGTTCTTTTCTTCACAGTATGTTTTTATGGTCAGGCCGCTTTCTTCCCAATCTTTGATAATTTCATTCCAATTAGGGGCTACTCTTCTGGGTTTTTTGAGATAAGGGAAATGAAGCTTTTCTCTCCAGTACGTAAACTTCGTCCTTGGTATGTTTTTCTCCAGACAATATTTTCTGGTCGTTAAACCACTTGCTGCCCAGTCCTCGCAAATCCTCCACCATTCCTTGTGCATGCCAATTGTGTGATTTGAGAGCATAGAAAAATTAAGTTTTTTCCTCCATTCATAGAAGCTCGGGGGCCATATTTTATGATCCTTGCAATACTTACGTGCACTCACCCCACTTTGCGCCCAATCTTCAAAAACTTTCTGCCATTTTTCCCTGGCAGAGTCAGATCGTGTGCTGCCCATCATGATTTCCTTTCTCTTTACTGCTCTCCAGTTAAAAGCGGCGTGAGCCAGGTGCGCAGCTCATTCCAATCAAAGGAGCCTTCTAAGCAAAGCCGATGGCCTTGAGCAAAAGTAATCTCTATTTTTTGATTTGAGGCAAAAGAGGCTAGGGGTGAAGAAGAATGAGGAAAGATGGATGAGGCTTTTAAAGAAATTGTAGGAGGGAGGTCTGTGACTTCTGTCAGAAGCGAAGAAGCTTGAGAATCGGTTGGTTGGTTTTGTCCTGTCATGGGTCGCGCCTTTCTAAGTTATTTTTAGTTAGGCCTAGTTTCTCCTACCCCTCGCAGTTTGAAAAGATGCAGTTCACAGGACGGTTACAGCCTATGGTACAGCTTTTGGGCATCCAGGCATAAAATATAATATAAAATATACCTTTAATAAAATATTAATTATTTTCATTTATTGTAAAATACATTATTCGGACAAGAGGAATAAAAAATGCAAAAACATATTATGACATTCTCTTTTGGTACAGCGATTCTTCTCTGGAGTCTCGAGGGTCATGCGGTTGTGGCACATGATAATGAGAGAATGCTTTCTCACCCCGCTTCTCGTTTTGCCGGAAAACCTATTCACCAGCGCGATGTTAATCTTCAGCCATTTCATGAAAACCACCCAGAAGCCAAACCAACAGAAGGAGTAACGAGCAGGAATAAGAGCAATGCTGCAACAACTGTAAATGTAGGGTGCATCACTGTTACTGGAGGCTTTGGACAGCAAGTGGGAGAACTGTATAATAAATCTATCGATACCTCTAAGACTGAGCTTCGTCATGATTGCTTTGTAAATTTTTCTGAATGTAGAAACGGCAACCAGCCCAGGGCTACGGCCTAGAAATATTTTTTTAGTATAAGTAGAGAAAAAGGTTTATAATGTATGTGATTCATTTCACAACGGAGTAAACCAGAGA
>JACDGE010000092.1 GCA_013815465.1 Alphaproteobacteria bacterium
ATTAGGGGAGTTTTCTTCTCAAGATAAGAGGATTGATATCACTTGCGAAACAGTAGAGGCCGAGGAATTTGTCCAGCAATATGATTTTGTTATTCTGGGAAGTCTACACCGATATTTCCCAGCCCTTAAACAGCTGAGGGTGCGTATTTAAAAATTCTTATTAGACGGTAGGTTTGTGGATAGAAGATGAAGGGGATTGAGAATCCGTTCGTTGGTTTTGTGCTGTCATGGGTCGTACCTTTCTAAAAATTTCTAGATAGGCCGTATTTTCGCCTCCCCCAAAGCTTTTGAAAAGATGCACTTCACCGAACGGTTGCGGGCCAACTGCTGTAAAATTATTTTTGCTGTATCGGTGTTTTACATTTTTTCCCATCATTCTTTTGAAAGCTTTTTCAAATCCTAAGAATTTAAATGAAATTCAGCAGGTTAGCTTCGTTTGCGAATTAATTATCTGGAGTCTTGATGCTTAAAAGTAGAAATGTTGTCTATGGAAAATTATATATATATTTTATGCATCTTGATTTTTTCTAAAAATGTAATTAGAAAATAGATATAGATCAAGTGTTGTTTTATTAAAAATTTATAGTTTTTTAAAGCATTCGGGTGCTTAATGAGGTTAATATGCATTTCAAAAAAATTCTCAGTATTATTCTTACGACAGCCTTAATTTTACCAGACATTGGCCGCTGCATGGATAATGATGAACCCAAGCGAAGGAATTCTCTCCCTCCTCAGCTAAAAAAATCACTTCGCGAGACGAGAACGACAAAAAGTCGCTCTTTAGAAAGCCGAGATCTAGTGCCCCTTAAGACTCAATTTCAGCGTTTCGCTTTTTCCTCTCAAAAATTGCCATTCATTGAACAGAAATTTGATGAAAAACACCAGACTAAGGGTGACCTTAAGCCCCCACTGAATTTAACTGAGCTTTTACAAGACTGCCCTATTGAGCCTGTTTCAGTCTCTCAAGAGACCTCAAAGAGATCTGGATCGAATTTAGAGCTTATAGATCAGGAAAATAATTCAGAAAACATTAGGAAAGATATTCCATCGCCCTTTTTTATTTTCGAACAAAACCAAGGGGTATTGCCGGGAGATCAATCCATTTCCCCGCCCATGAACTTTACTAACTCCTCCAGCTCTTCCCCTTCCAAGGAAAGCCATTCTAACTCTAAGGATACGGAGGATAGTGACAAATCCCTAACTCTTTCGTCATCAACCGAAAGTCCCCGGAATGTTTCTTCTGATTTTGCACAACCAGAAGAACAACAATCAACCACCCCTACGGTAAGAACTTCTGTGGAAATTAAGGCCCCAAATGAAGAGACACAACAAGGGATGGAGAAAGAAAAAGCCCTATCTTTGCAAGATCTAACACTGGACCCCCTCATCGTTTCCCAAGAGGAATCTGAGAAATCATTGAAGCAACCTTCAACAGATATTAACGCCTCTTCAGAAAAGGTTGAAAAGGCTGAATTCTCTCACATATCCATTGAAAATGAAAAATCATCGTTATTACTCATCGATAATGGTGAAGAAAGTGGCTTATCTGAGGATCCTAGTATAACTGTAATAAAACCTGAAAGAGATGTATTAAAATCTCTTTCAATAACCATGCCCTTAACTAATGTTTCGCCACGAGGGAATGAACACATGTCTTCCTCTAGAGGGAACAGTCCTAATACTTTAGGTGATAGTGAGAACGCTATTTTCATACCCCTTCAAGACCCATTGGGATTGATATTACCGCTAATTGGCCCCACAGATATCCTTCCCCTCCAGGCGGAAAAATATGAAAATCTTTCCTCCCCGTCGTCACGGGATAAAAGCTCGGACACTTTAAATACCCCAGAATCATCATCGCCTGGAACTTCAGACTCGTCAAAAATTTCTCTTGAGAGTTTAAGTGATAAGTCGGGAAGTCCCTCATCCGACCTTGACGTCGTGGAAGAAAAACCATCAGTCTTGCTGAAGCCTCTTCAAGAGGAGAAGCTGAATTTTTTGAACCTTAATAAGCCGAAGAGAGAATTCCCTGTTCAAAAAAAGAATAGCCAGAAAAGGGCCAGTCAGGACACCATCATCACCAACTTTGATAACCACAGCGATATTGGTGAAAAAACCAGTCTTCTTTCAAACATAAGAAAGCCTGTAAAAAGGCCCCCGGAAAAGAAAGTCGATTTAACGAAAGATTGGGAAAAGCTTGGAACGAGTGAAGATGAGCTGGCATTTAAAAGAAAAAGTGGAAGTGTAACGGATGATCAAGACAGCATTAGCTTTGAAGGCGACATTAGAGTTTCGAAGAAAAAGGTTGTAGGATCAAAAAATTCCCAAGCTCTTGATGAGAAATCTAAAAAACACATACTTCAGAGGGTCGTTTTAGAAGGTTCAGGATCGGATGAATGGAGCTTTGAGCTTGTTTCTGGTCAGAAGGGAGGGAGTGATTATAAAGGTAAAGAACTGCGCTCATACCCTGTTAATGGGGATGACTCTATTCTTTTAGAGAATGAGGAAAAGCCCTGGACAAAGCTCATTCCTGACGGCTTAAAGGGTTTCATCGAGAATGAAGATCTTCTATCAAACATCCAGGTTTCTCTCGAGAATGAAGGTTCTGAAGAGGAGTCATCCGATCAAGGGCCAATGGTTCTTAGTCGTGCACGTCAATACAAGCTTGATCAACTGCTGAATGACTTACCTGCAGGGGCAAAGACCGATTTGCTAGAAATCGTGAATATATGGGAAAAAGGCGTTGCCATGTTAGTGGGGGCTGGAATTGGGGGGGGCACAGCTTATGGGATAGCCCAGTTATGGACAGATGGTATCGCTAATTTCGCTTCAGACTATGATGAGAGGTTTTGGGTATTATTAAATAGTACAAGTCTCTTTAACTATATTCTAGCTGCTTCATTATTTGATGCAGCAGTTCGCAATGCGGTTTATGGTAAAAAAGCCCTTTCTTCTTTATCAAAACGAGGTGCCAATATGTGGGATGTAGTTTCCCTTGGGGCGCTCTCTATCCTACCTTCTCTCATCGCGCCTTTTGCTCTCATCTCTGCTAACTTAGAATGGATGGATGGAGAAACAGTAGTGAGCTTTCATGAAACACGCGTTAAGCAGATGCTAATTTTTTCTCCCTTTCTCTATCTCGATAGCTTGGCCTTTAGTATGGATATGGCTTCAGAAATGAAAGCGAATGTAAAAAAATGGATGGAAACGTCCGTGAACAAATGGGCAGAAACGTCCGGGTCCTGCTTTGCCCCTTTGGTCTCCAAGTTAGTGCTTTATGTCTCCCCTCCCTCTGAGGAGGAAATGCGTAAAAAGCGTTTCAATAAAAAATTGGACACACTTATTCATCATTTACCATCCCTGTCTGATGAGAAGATGAGAGAAATTTACGACACCATTCAGTCGGTCAAAACCACGATTGCAACTGAACTCCCCGAACTTGAAAATCTCGAAGCAGGCGTAAAATTTTTAACCTACCGGTATGTTCTTTCTTTGGGGAATGATTTGGAAAAAATGAAACAATTTTCTCATGAGCTTCAAGAAAAGGACATCGACATTGATGCACTCAACCAGGAAGTGAAACCACAAAGTCTTGTTGAGCTTGCTGATAATGTTCAGCTACTCTCTTCTGTTCCCCTTTTACCTGAGGATGATAAAGAAAAGAATTCCTTGCCCAAAAAACCCTGGTATGAAATTTATGAAAAAGTTACGGAGGGTGTCAATTATGCGTCTCTTTTGATCGGATCACCTATTCGTTTGATAACATTAAAATATATTGTGCAGGAGATTTTTAAAGCCATTATTTATGCCACACCAGAAGCAGAAGTCAGTACGGCCGTTATCGTCTTTTCGTGGATCATTGCTCTTGTTGCAGGATTTCCTATGCAAACAGGCTTTGAATATAAGGGCATGAAGAACTTTGCGGAAATGATCTGGGATACTGCCTATCATGGCCATGAGAGCTATCCCTGGGCCAGAAGAGGGGTAAAGCTCTATTCTGTATTACAAGGGCTCATCCTAACTTCTCCCATCGGGATCCTTGCGCTCCAAGCCTGTACAGAACAATTTGGGGATGATTGGGTAACGAACCCAGACTTTACCATATACAAGTGGATGACTTTTATCAGCATTTTCAGCTATCTTATACCCGAGTGGGCTGTTCAGACCACCCTTGTGGAAGATTCCTACAATCAAAAAATTTTAACAGGGGCTATAGATGGGGGAAATCAGTACATCCTACCAGGTTATAACCAGTGCATCCTTCCCAGCTTGAATCAGCACATTCAGCCTTTGGCAAGCAATTATATTGATCCTCTAAAGAGCATACATCCTACCCGAGCCTACCAACAAGATTGGCTCATTCGCTTTATCAAGAAACAGAAAGAGAATATGGATAATTTACACCCTCAAATCCTCTTTGAACTTGAGAAACTTTTATAAAGATGAAGAATCAAATATCATCCTATCGACCCTAAAAAGTGCAAAGAATAAAAGAGACTCTATATTAGAAATTTTTATTCTCTATGTGCCTATACCACAATCACCTTCACACTGTGAATAACTGTTGTTGCACTTCATACGAAACTGTGTTTTTTGATTAGGGGTCAATTTATTGTCGGCCGCCAGGGTAATTGACCCACTTGGAGGCCGACAGTGAGTCATATGGGTATTTTCCCAATGAAACCCTGAGGTTTTCAATTTTCTGAAAAGCTCCTCTATGGACCATCGGTTACGATATTGATCCAGAATAAGCTTTGCTTTTAAATCTTGATTGGTCAT
>JACDGE010000093.1 GCA_013815465.1 Alphaproteobacteria bacterium
CGTTTTCAGCCATGCTTAACCTTTTTGAGGCTGCCTATTACGAGGGTCAAGATCCCATTTCTCGCGTTATTAAGCTATCATCCCAGCCCCGTGCGGCCCAAGGCTATGACCTCCATTACAAGATTAATCAAGAACATCGCCATTGTGATATGCCCCTGCAGCTTGCGAATTTTTTAGCCCCACAAACCTATGTTCATGCGGCCCTGACCTTGGGTTTATTTGAACTGACTCTAAATTTTTTAGATTCTATAGAAAAAAACCTTGCTAAAACTTTTAAAATTTGAAATATAATAAAGAGTGTTATGAGCAAGATGCTATTAATGGGGAATAAATTTAATTGAATTATTTTTTAAGGAACTTTTATGAAAATTAAAACTGTGAAGTTGAAAGCGACAAGAACCTGGTGTTATGGGTAATTTTTATTTTGAGAAGAGAGTAAAAAATCTCTAAAATAAACAGATCTTTCTTTATTTTAGAATGATATTTTATTTTTTTACATCTTTAAGAGCAGTTATCTAAGAAGAAATTTTTTCCCTTAAATATTCTTTTATTTCTTTAATGGTTTTATCATTTTTTAAATAATCGGGATAAATAAAATACTCTTTTAGCGGAAGATCTTTGATGTTAGGAAGTATATTCTTAAGCTGAGCGCTTTTAAGGATACTGTATATTTCATAACTGCCGACAATCCCTATTCCTTTTTTAGCAGCGTCGATCAGGCTTTCAACAGAATTTGATGTATAAACTGGTTCATGAAGCTCTCCTTCCGGCATTCCTAATGTTAAAATCCAGTTCACATCTCCATAAGGATGTGATTCAGGGTGCCCGAAGGCAACAACAGAATGCTCTTTTAAATCTTCGATGGTTTGAGGACAACCATGTTCTTTTAGGTATTCACAACTTGCATACAATTTTTTTTCTGCAGTAAATAAATGACTATACAGAAACCCTCTTGCCCTCTCATTCTCCTGTCTCCTTGGATCAAGAGGACGAATCGCAATATCCACGTCGTTCAAAACGATATCAATTAAGTGATCTTCGCCGATTAACTCAAAACAAAGCTCAGGGTGAGCTTTGTTATAATCCAGGATAAGGTCACTAAAAACATAAGCAGCCAGTGCGTGTGTCGTTGCAATTCGTATTTTTCGTTTTTTCCCATTGACCATTTGTGCATGAGAATTTTGTGTGAAACCTTTAAGCCCGACAAAGGTTGCTTCGACAATTGAAAAAAGCTCTTCACCCTTCCGGGTTAGCTTGATGCCTCCACTATGGCGCGAAAACAAAGGACATCCTAGGGTTTGTTCAAGGTAAATCACTTGGCGACTTAAAGCAGGCTGAGAAATATTCAAAAAACGTGCGGCCCCTGCAAAGCTGCCACATTTAGCAACATAATAAAAGTTCTTTGCTTTTTCCCAATCAAAATTGCGAAAGCGCGGTGTGCCTTCTAAGTCTGATGCTAGTTTTTCTGACGTTGATGTCATTAAATCCCTTAACTCTCAAGAGTCGAGTCCCCTTCTCAAAGATTGCTCAAGATAGGGGCTTCTTGTGTTCCCGTTTTACAAGCTTTCAAGCACAGCGTTTTTATTATTTTTAAAATTTCTTTGTCTCAATCTAACGGCTTTTGGAATATTTGCAATATTTTCTCTCACAACCACCCTATTTGTTAAAACATATCCCCTATAACGAGACAGCACTTCCAAAAAAAGTCCATTTGGCTAGAATGAAAAACAAGGAGCCCATGGGCCCCTTGTTAAGTTTAGTATCTAAGCAATACCTGGTGGTGTTTTTGTTGTTATTTTAAGATCTCACCTTTTGGGTGAGAAAATCGGCAGGGTATTTTTAGCCTCCACAAAAATACTCTGCCTAGCCTCCCAGCTTATTGAAGGATGGACATAAGTGTGTCCTCCTTCAACAAGTGGTGTGTATAACCAATGGTCATAGCGTCACCTTTTAAGAAGAATAAACCAGAAGGGGTATCGTTAGCAACACAAAATTTTAGATAACATTGACACAAAAAATTTAGAGGCTTAACAGGAAATTATTTATTTATACAAAATATAATCTCTGTAGAACGACAGTTAGACAAGCACAAAGTTTCCCAAAAAATAATAAAGGTTAAGACAGGAGTGGCCTTATTTTCTTTGAGTTGATAAGCGGCAAAGTACGAGAGAATATTCACACAAGCATTCGTGGAAGAGCGATGTCTTGTATGAGAAAGGGTCATATTCTTCATTGAGCACGCTTAGATTCTGAGATAATGGTAAAGGGTTGTTTGTATAAAAATTATCACTCTTTCTCCAACTGAGGGTTATATATTCTTTTTTAACTCTTTATACATATAAATGAAATTATAGTAGATTCTTTAACCTCTTGATGAGATGGATCAGTGAAGTATTTGAATGGACAACGTAATATATTATTGCAATATACCGAATCTATTCTCCGATATATTGAAAAAATTCATTATTCTCCTGCGATCACTCATGAACATAATGTCGGGGATTATACGCACTACTTTGCAAAACTTCTTAATATAAATGATGAAGAGGCAAAAAAGTTAAAATTTGCGGCTCGGCTTCATGATGTAGGAAAAGTGGGTATAGCTCCTTCTATTCTTGATAAGAGTAAGCCCTTAACGCTTTCTCAAAGACAGAAGATAGAAAAACATAGCATCATGGGTTACCAGATTTTAAGCCGTATTCCCCATCCCCTCACCCAATTTTCAGCAATCGTTGCTCTATATCACCATGAAAATTTTGACGGTTCTGGTTGCCCAGAAGGACTAAAAGGAGAAAAAATTCCTTTCGAAGCTCGTCTTTGCTCGATCTGTGATGTTTATGACGCCTTGAGAAAAAAAAGGTCTTATAAAAAAAATTTTTCCCACCAAGAGACAGTAGAACTCATGCTTACCCATGGGGAAAGAGGCTTAGCCCATAAATTCGATCCTGCTATGCTCAAAGAGTTTGAGAAACATCACACAGTTTTTGAAAAAATGTCGCTTGAGTTTTCAGATGCTTAACTCTATTACGTAGGCGTTCCCCTGAAATCAGATATAGCCCTAATTCGGGTAAGGAAGGGTCATCGGCTGGGGGGAGGATTTGTGTTACTTAATAACAGCAATCGGTTTTGTCAAAACGGTTTTTTGTGCAACTGATAAAAATTTTTTAGCGTCTGTGATGGCTTCTACATAGAGAGCAATCAATTTTGTTAGAGTATCATTATTGAGGTACTCAAGATAATCTGCGAAATTAAGATCACTCATCCGCCCAACCCATAATAATTTAGAAAAACCAACATCCACCGTATGCGCCCATTCTAATAAGCAAACGAGAGTGGCGCCAGATTGAGAAATAAAAGAAATATCCCCTTTCTTAGGCATTTTCGTCGAAAAAGTTGCATTTAATTTTAGCGCTGTATTAATAATTCCAAAACAATTAGGGCCGACAATGCGAACACCATAAGTGCAGGAGTTAAAAGCTCAGAAAGTAACGGTAGCCGTGGAAAAACCCATACGAAATCGAGGCAGTACAGTATCATCACCAGAGCGACTAACGCATAAATAGGGGTGCCTAATGCGTGGTGTTTTCCCCTACGCTCCAAGATGTCTTTCAAGAATGTAAAGGTTTCAGCAGTTGAAAGAGATCCCCAAAAACAAGTTCAGGACTTTTTTACTTTTCCCCGTAAGGGCAAGCATCCGCAGAAAGAACACCTGCACAGTTATTCAAGGGTGGGGGTGGAGAACCTGCCGGCCATGAATACGTAGTCTGCTGATAAGAACGTCCTGGCACGTTTTGATGGCACTGAGCGACTAAGACGCAGTTAGGGCCATTTCTCTCAATTCTAAGCTTGTAACAGGATTTTATGCCTTCCCACGTGTCTTGCCACGGCCCCAGGGGTGTTTTACATTCATTAGCAATCCCCTCGTCAGCGAAGCTGATCGAGACTGCCCCAACTAGGGCTAAGGTTTGAATAAATTTCTTTGACATTGTGTCCTCTCTTTTGAATTCTGTTTTCGATTTACATGGGGACTTGCCCATTGATGGTGCTTTTCAAGCCTTGTCCCAGCTTAGCAAGTTTTTGTAACCAAAACGTTAATGGAATCGGGGTGTGGGATAAGCGGTCTGTTTTTTTGGACCAAAATCTTCAATTCTGTCCCATCTGTGGAGGGGCCCTTAATTTTTGTAACGCAACCTAATTTTTGACGCGACTCGCGCCAGTAGGTTTATAAAATTGCTGCATAAAGATTGGGAAAGCCTTTGACCCAGGATCTGTTCCCTTTGAATCATAGGAATATATTCCTCCCATTCTGACATATGGAGTCTTCGCAGGAACTGGGCTCGCATCAAGGATGGTCTGATCCTTCCGCTTAATGTTGCAGCTGTGCTAAAATTAGGATTATCAACAATGAAAGGGTTTGAACTCATTGTTCAAACCCTTCTGCTCAGTCATCGCGTCATGTTGAATACCCGGCGCCAAGGTTTCAATCAAAAATTTTTGTCAATAATTCTTCTTTCGATTTAAAAATAAACATGAAATTGTTAGCAGCGCGCATGATCACGAGCTTCTTCTGATCCCTCTTCATCCTATCCGACCCATCATGCATCCGCATCACGCTTACACACCTATTTTCATATAAATTCTTTGAAGAAATGTCATCCAAACTGGCCGTTGTGAGATGGTCGTACCAAGTTAAATTATTCCAATGGCCCCATCTCCAGAAAATACCGACGGGCGCTGTGTCTTCCTTCCAG
>JACDGE010000094.1 GCA_013815465.1 Alphaproteobacteria bacterium
GGAGTATTTTCTGAAGTGTGTCAGTCTGCTAGAAAAGGATCTAGCGTAATGAAGAAAAAGGACTGACAAATGAAGATAGAGAAAGAAAAACCCTCCTTTGATTTTGAGGTGTTTAAGAATCAAGCAATAGCCGACATGAAGGCAGGAAAATCTCTTTTAGGGAAAGAGGGCATTTTTACACCTCTGATGAAAGAGTTTTTAGAAGCTGCGCTGGAAGGTGAAATGAACTCTCATATGGCTGATTGCCAGGAGGAGCCTGAGCACCGGAATCGCCGTAATGGGAAGAGCAGCAAGACAGTGCAGAGCCCTATGGGCGCCTTTGAGCTTGAGACTCCTCGGGATCGTGAGGGAAGCTTTGAACCTCAAATTGTTAGAAAGCGTCAAACGGTTTTGAACGCTTCTTTAGACAATAAAATCTTAGGGTTATATGGTCTTGGGATGAGTTATCAGGACATCGCTTCTCATTTAAAGGAAATGTATGATTTTGATGTTTCTCCTGGTACGATCAGCGCTGTAACGGATAAATTATTGCCTGTTATTACGGAATGGCGAAGTCGGCCTTTGGAGGCAATTTACCCCATTCTTTTTCTGGATGGCATGTATTTTAAGAGTCGAGAAAATGGGAGGGTTATCACAAAAGTGATATACAATATTCTTGGCATCAATCAGGAAGGATACAAGGATATTCTTGGCTTTTATGTGGCTGAATCAGAGGGAGCCAATTTTTGGCTGGGTGTTCTGAATGATTTGAAACAGCGAGGTGTGCAAGATGTGCTGATTGCTTGTGTAGATGGCCTTACGGGTTTTCCTGAGGCGATTAAGGGCGTTTTCCCTCGGACAGAAATTCAACTGTGTATCGTTCATCAAATTCGTAATTCTTTAAGATATGTTGCCAGCAAAAACCAAAAAGAATTTATAAAGGATTTGAAAGAGGTTTACCAAGCTTCCAGCAAGGACGTTGCTGAATATAATCTCTTGAAATTAGAAGAAAAATGGAGCGAGAAATATCCTATGGTTATTAAATCCTGGCAATCAAACTGGGAGCATTTGAGCCATTATTTTCAATATTCTGGCGATATTCGAAGGCTTATTTATACGACCAACGCCATTGAAGGATTTCATCGACAGGTGAGGAAATTTACCAAGACAAAGGGCGCGTTTACCAGTGAATCTGCACTTTTTAAGCTGGTTTATTGTGCTTGCCAGAAAATCGCTGAAAAATGGACCGCGCCTTTACAAAATTGGGCATTGACCATTTCTCAGCTTCATATATATTTTGAAGGAAGGCTCAATTTGGGCCTTAGTGTGTAACCTTGACACACTTCTTTGAACGCTCTCTGTGGTGGAGTTTTTAGTCTTTTTAATGGTGCCAAGTTCTTTTTCTGTTGCTACTCCTATGCTACTTAGAGAAAATTCTACCGGTACACAAAGATCTACTAGTGGAGGTGGATGGCTTAAATTCTCCACACCACGAGCTGTAGTTTTAGAGTGTCAAGCACCCAAGATGATGCAGGATCGATGACCCAATTAAATCGGAATCACCGTCCCCTAAACAGCATCTACTCTAGATAGCCCTCAGGGTAGTTCGGTTATAGTTGATTTTTATCATAGTACACTTGATGCCTCTCAATAACTTCTTTTCCAAATGTTGCTTCTAATTCTTTCTTTAATTTATCAAAAAGTCCTTTTTTAATAAAAATTATTTTTGATTTTTTAGAAAAGTCTTCCGCACTTTCAGCTGCCGGGGTACCAGATATATCAAGATATTTAAAGTCTTTGTTAGCAATTAAGGAATCATAGTCGGAAAAAATATTTTCATCCACATCTGTGTGTGATAAATTTAAAAAATTAACTTTTATGTTTCTTCTATTTAGATAGCTTAATATTGTTTCAACATCTATGAAATTTAAAGAAGCATCGTTTGATAAGTCTAATGCCACGGTAGGTTTTTGCGCTAAATTATCTATCCCATCTATTTCACTAAGAAATTTTTGCGTATCAAAGGTTTTTTTTGGATACTTATCTTTAGATTCAATAAAAATTTCTTCTTCTTTTTCTGTAAAATCCATTGCTTGCAAGGAATTTGCAGATATCAGTAAAAATGTAAAAATGTTTATTTTAATAAAATTTGATTTCTTTCTCATTTTTTTCTCCTAACGTTAATAGTTATATTTTATATTGAAGTGGTATTTTTTGAAAGTTTTTTGTAAAATCATTTAAGGTATCTACTTCCTCTAAAAAATTATTATCTCGATTGTTAAAAAAACTTTTTATCATTTGGTTATTGCTTTTCTCTAATTCTAATTGTTCTTTCATTGAACTTATCATGTCGATTTGGAAGTTGTTGTTTAGCATGAATGCCTTGTAAATCAAATTTTCTTCTTTATTTTCTTTTAATATATTTTCAACAATTAAAAAATATTCTTTTTGGTTTTTTTCAAGAGATTCTATTTTTTCTTCTATTTTATTTATCTTATTTTTATTAAGTTCCTGTGATTTTTCAAAAAAATTATAAAACTGCTGAATTTTTTTATTATAATCAATTTGAAATGGCTCCGGGTTAAGTTCAGTTGGTTGTTTACTGCTTTTAAGCTTTTCAAGAATGGAAAAGAAAAAACGATAATTTTGTGGAAGGATAGAGTAGGGAGGTGTAAAGGCTCTACTTTCAAATGGGAGTCTGTTTCCTGACAAAAAAACATAGTCAGGTTTGTAGATTTCATTAAAAGCTATAATAGGGACATACGCATCGCAAGCCATTTTTTGAACGATATTTTCACATGAAGGGCAGGTTTGCCTCTCCGTATAGAAGAAAAAAATTGGCAAGACGTTGAGTATATCGGGATGTCCCTTTTCTTTTTCAAAATTTTCTAAGAGATTATTTTTCATAAGCTGTATATTTTTATTTACAAACCAAGATAACAAAGGCTCCGAATGATAGATATCTATTTCTTTCTCTAAGTCTAGAGGGTAATATTTTCTAATATTTGATATTATATTATCATCTGTGGAAAAGTTTTTATACTCATTTTTATCGGTATGCAGCAAGTAACTATATTTTGCCAAATCTGATTTACAATTTTTTGTTAAAAATTCATTCAGTTCATCCCGAAGAAGAGTCTTTGGCGCAATTGATCCAACGTTCTCAACGTTAATTCTTTCTTCTGCTAAGCGTCCTTCCTCATAATCTTTTAAAAAGTTTTCCAACTGCAAGGGATCATTTCTATCATAGTAATCCGTTGCTTCTTTTTCGTTACCTGGGATATATAAAAATCTCCTTTTTATAAAAAGCAACTCGAGGTTTTTTAGTGTTCCTCTTTCTTCTTTTGATAGAGAGTTAAAAGATATTTTTTTTAGTATAATATTTTTAATCAAAGAAATTGTATTGTTTATGAAGAAATTAATTTTTTTAAAAGATTCTTTGTATATTTCTTTGTAAAAATTATTGTTAAGGTCAGAAAAAGATACAGGGCGCAATATTAAATCTCTTTCCATTAGACTAAATGTGTGAAAGGTATCCTTTCGTTTAGTCGGCCAAGAAAGCATATGAAAATCTTTTTCATCTAAAATATCTGTCTTCCATTGAAATGAAGACGTATTAGAAGAAATTAATTTTTTTCCTTCAGAATCTATCAATTCCTGAAACTCTGACATATACATATTTGTTTCTGTTTGGACAATCCATTGGATTCCCCCTGCACATAAATTTACTCCTTTCTTAAAATTAAAATTCCCTCTTTGTTCCCACTTTCCCCCAGGGGAAAAGCATTTACCTATGTTTTCGTAACATTCCTCTACAGATTTCTTTAACTGCTGGTGATTTATCTTAATGTCATTTGACGAAAGAGAATTAAATTCAGAAAATTTTGTAGAAGCCCTCGATGCGCCTAAAAAATCTTCTTCATGCTGTCTCTTCATAGCTAATACAGCTGTTTGAGAAGCCCCAAATAGAATACAAAAAAACATTATAAAACTGAATTTTTTTACCATATAATCTTTTAACCTCTTAAGTCTTGTTTATAAGTTTTTTGTTTTATAAATAATTTAATTGATTATATAGTGTATATTTTTTTAAAAATCAACAAAAAATATAACAATTATTTATGGTTATTATATAAGCCCTAACCCCCATAGAGCAGCCGAGCCCCTCTCTCTATTTCTTTATATGGAACTGTAGTTGACCGGCATAATCATTACCGTAGAAGCCTCCTAGTATCAAGGCTGTTATTGCCCCATAATCATATGAGGCGTTTCAAAAAAACCCCTACAAGGGGCAATGAGGTACTACAATTCCCTTCCGTCTCTAAAGGCGCGTAAAAATTGTAGCCCTGCATTTAAAAGCTGAGCGCTTAGTATTCCACACCACTGCATACCGATATTTCTTTACTGGATGCAGCTGCAACAATTTTAGCTAGTGTTTGCACCTTATCATTCAATACAGAATTGCCTGATATCAATTTGCATTACTTGTTTTTTGAGAAATGTTCTCGTGAAAAATTGGCAAAAACTCTGGAAGAAATTCTGGAAGAAACTTATACCATTGTAACTCCCGCTGATAGCGTTTTTTATAGATAACTAAAAACGCGGTATCGGCGGGTTCGTATAGTTTTATTTGTATTAGTTCAAACACGATGTGACAGTCATCCGTTTTGAGGAGTGTGGCTCTGTCAGTTTAAGTTGAGACTGTCAACTTTTTCCTTCCAGATAGTTTTTCCCTCAAGGAGAGTTTGCATAGGCGTTCTTCCACAAC
>JACDGE010000095.1 GCA_013815465.1 Alphaproteobacteria bacterium
TGGGCATTGACCATTTCTCAGCTACATGTATATTTTGAAGGAAGACTCAATTTGGGTCTCAGTGTGTAAACCTTGACACAGTTAGTTGAACACTCCCAAAAATCACCCCTTTGAATTCCTGCGATGTTTTCCTCCATTGGAGGTTTTAGCATCTTTAACTTTATAACCATCCGTAAGAGATTCAACTGGAGGTAAGTTCTTTAACTCTCTATTTCTGTTAATGGAGCTTAATATGGATTCAAGTGCATCTCCCCACCACCCCATTTTACCGTTGTAACTTAAGTTCATATATATAAGTGAGGTGTTCTGTATCATGGCTTCTGCTAAGTATGCGACTCCACCGCCAATATGATTGTTGGTTAAATCAAGTTCTAAAAGAGTAGTGTTGGTCTTTAGCATGCCTGCGAGGGCTCTTGCTCCTGTATCATTTGTATTATTGAAGCTACAATCAAATTTCTCAAGAACTGTATTGTGAGAAATGGCCCAACTTACCGCTTCTATGTTCAGGGTGCCATTATAGGCATCAGAACTTCTATCCATAACAAACTTAGTAAGATTTGGGTCGTTACCTTTGAGTCTTATTAAATTTTCTTTAAACTCTCCTTCAAAACATGGTCTAATGTATTCGTTGTAACCATAGTTTTCAGTTGTATCGCCCTTCTCACTAACAACCAAAAAAGACGCGGAGTCAGTTTCAGTTGCCAAGTCACATTTTATCTGATGATTTATTTCTATAATATGAGGCGGATTTTCATTCATTGAAAGTTTATCTATATAATGGTCAGCTAATGAATTAAGTACTTTTTCTTCATCAGCTTTGCTAACTTTTCCTTCATCAAAATTCCTAAGCTTTTTAGCACCACCTTTGACTTTTCCTATGAAGTCATCATCTTTTTTTGCAATGTGTCTAAGTACAGGGGCAGATTTGCTACGTGATCCTTCGACAAGTTTTAACGCCTTCTGCAAAGATTTTGAGGATTCATCAACGTCTGAACCATATGCAGGTGGTTTTTTAGCGAGATATCCTTCTTCTTTCTTCGCACTCTTCCGCAACGGAGATACCGCTATATCTAGCCCTGATCGAATAATATTCACATCCGTGTTCTCATCGGGTCCCATTTGAAGAAACAATGGCTCTGGTTTTTTACCTTGCTGACTTTCATCGAAAAATTTTTGAATCAAGTCTCTCCCCTTTCTCTTGTCTTCTCTATTGTTAATCAGATAGAGGGGATACTCTTCAGTTTTCTTCTCCGCATTAATATTGGATGTAAATTTTATAATTTTATTATTAACAAGAGGATAATTGTTATTAGCTGCAGCCTGTTTTTCTTTTCTAATTTTTCCAGATTCCTGAATCATTTCTACCGCTTCATCTTTAGAAATTTTGTACTCTGTAAGTGTGTGCTGATCAGTGATTGTAATTCCAGAAACTTTCTTAGTTTTACGAACATAGTCAATTTTCTTGGTAAATTTCTCCTCGCCTTCCATTGCTTGCAAGGGATACAGTTGAAGTACTGTTATAGATAAGGCAGCAAGCGTTGAGCGCATTAGAGAAAGAGAATTTTTCATTTATAATACCTTTCTAACTGTATTGAACCTTGGCCCGTATCTGAACGAGCTTACGTTTCGCTTTAACCGTAGAGCCTCTAAATTTAGGGGACTTCTCTTCTATCAACTATTAAAAACTCTATCAACGTTGTTCCAGCAGTAGAAGCATCCTTTAAAGGTTTCCATTTAGGAACCAACAATATCCTATATTTAGTAGACATGGCCGTCAACTGTATAACCCTTTATGGCGCGCTAGGGATTTTTCTCAAGGGCTACGCCAAGGGGTTGCCTCAGTGTTGCGGAAGTATACCCAACTCGTCAGGGCCCTACAAATGAAAAAGAATGGCACTTCAGACGGTTGCAAAATGCTTGTGGGAGGAAGGCTTATTTTAGGCATGTTTGTCTGAGAAAGGCATAGAAAGTCGGCTCCCCGAAATGACGGCTCTAATCATTTATTGAGAGCGGAGCACAGCAAGCCTGTTTTTCTGCTATTCGATTGGCAGGTGAGTGGTGAGTCTTAGGGATGTATTCGTATTTTAAATAGAGGGCACATCGGATAAGTCGTTGCTTATGATTATTAAACGGCAAAAAATGTAAGAGACCCAAAAATAAAAAACTTCTAATGAGCTATCATCCGGTATGATGCGCGTTTATCTGCGATTTGCAATTGTCTGTATAAGCAACTGTGTTTTTCATTCAGGTATCAACTTATTTTCCTCAGAATTTCTTTGAAATTTTCTTCTTGACGTGTATAAGAATTTTTTATTAGACTGAAATTGTTAGCTCATTTCGAGATAACGTGGAACAAAAACGGTGCAAACGTTTCTGTCCCACTAACCACTGCAACCGTACAAGGAGAGTCACAATGGCTCATTTACACATAGCTCAAATCGAGTACCTTTCTCAAGACTTAATTGAACACGTTAAAAACGCTAATAATCTGATTATGAGAAGCAAGCATGAACTTGCTCGTATTCAGCAAATAGCCATAATGTTTTTAACTGTTCTTGAAGAACTAGAGAAAGATACAGAACATGAGCAACAATACATATAATACAAGCGTATATTCTTCACCTAAAAATCTTCTAAAACGGCTAGAAACCGGTATGCTGACCTGCCATCGCCCGATGGAAGTTTTCAGAATCGTTTTTAAAAATCTTGAGGGCTCATGGGTTGCGATTCATCTTGCCCATAAGATCGTGAAGGAGGAAGTTGAAGAAGAATAGCACTTGAGTAAAGTGGTATGGTAAAAAACAGCGGTGGGGGTTATGAATGTTATAACCTCCACCGGCTTTCGACAAATGATGTGTTGCTCACTTCAATCTTAACAATCAATATGCAAGAATACGCTGGCATCGAGCATCAATAATGGCTTGTATTTTTTTATAAGTAAAAGAAGAGCGTTCCGTAGAGTTCAATTCTTGAGCAAGCACAAGGGAGGCTTGGGAAAGATCCTTTGCAAATTCTTTTAAATCTTTCTGAAGCCTATTTCTAGCAAGTTGCGTATTTGGAACAAGTTGTTCCCAGTGTCTTGAGTAGACATCTTCTGCTTTATACTTACCCCCTATTTTCATGGCCATTTTTTGACTTAATTGTGGGTAGACGGCTGTGCTCAAAAGATCATAGAGAGGGGCTAAATGAGGCTTTCCCTCTTTATAGAGAAAGGAATAATTTTTGGCATGCGCATCTGCATTACCAATAAGGTAATTAAAAATAACAGTCCGCACAAAAGTAATGCGATCAAGAGCTGGACGAACGCTGTGTTTTTCAATTAAATCTAGGCATAACTTGATAGACGGCCCTCCTTCGTTTTCATACTTGAACTCTGGAGGGATACTAAGAGCTTGGCAAAAGTCTTCTTGATGGAGTCGATGATGATGGTCTGCCGTACGGTCATATCTTTTAACTAAAAGGAATGGCGTATTTTCAGCCCACCTTATGTCAACATGGGCAACGGGTAGGTTCATGCGACTTGCCAACAGCATACAAAAGTATTCATTAAAGACGCTCTCAGGAATATCCGAAATGGGCGGTTTGATAATGTGAGTTGTGGGAAAGGCCCCTTTCGTAAGGGCAATTTTATTGTCAATAAGGGCTACGGCCAATTTGTCTTGTGCGCCAGCCAAAGACATACGCACATCTTTTTCTCCAGCAAGGAGGGGACGTTGGGCAAGCAACATCAGGATCTTATAGAGTTTTTCTCCCTCTAAAAGCTCATAATTTTCAGATTTTTTTAAGGATGAGACCTGTCCTTCTGGATAAAGGGAAATGGCGCCTGCGCATTCTCGGCCAATAATCTCGAGGATAGCAAAAGGGTTTTTTTCTGAAACACCGAGCAATCGAGCAACGCGATAACGCGCAAGGTCATCGGGGAGTAAGTTTGAGAAAAAGGGGCGCACAATGGAATCCCCGTAGATTTGAACGCTTAAAGGGAGAGAGATAGAAAGGGGAAAACTTGTTTTTGAATCTAAGTAACCGGAATCATAAGCAAAATTTAATCGCCCACTTTCATCTTGGGTGAGTTTCCCGGCTAATACCTCATCAAAGTAAACATCGAGGGTGCGACTCATGATTACAGTCCTTCCTTCCGTTCAACATAAACCTCAATCCCTAGCATCGATAAAACCTTAAGCGTTTTACCGAGATGGCAACTTTCTTTTCCTGCTTCTAATTCAATAATAAAACGCCGGCCTGTTCCTGAAACGCTTGCCAATTGTTCTTGGGTTAATCCTTGAGATTTTCGCGTCACTTTTACAGTTTGCCCAAGCTCTCGTACTTCCATGATCTTGTTCATATAATCCTCCTGATCAGGAACATTATATATCAATATCGTGGCTTTGCAAGAAAATGTTCCTGAAAGGGGTCATTTGTTTAAAAAGCAGTCATGAAACATAAAAAAGATCCCGATAGGTACCTTTTGAGATGACGGTGGAGCGGGATTCTGTATCAAAAAATAGTATAGGTGGGTAACGCAAATTTCAACATCTCACCTCCTGAATCTCAACCTTACAACCCGCCACCAGCGATCGCAGCTCATCTAAAACAGCATGGCCTTCCCATTCTTGGCGAAGGACATTCCATTTGAGGCCCTGTGATTTGAGAGCACGTTT
>JACDGE010000096.1 GCA_013815465.1 Alphaproteobacteria bacterium
TGTATTTGTGACCAATCATGGCATCATAAACCACACACTGGTTCACAAAGCGTTCCATGTTGCCCTTGAAAGTAGGATCCACGATTCGGAACTGGCCAACTTGGCTCATCAAACTTGAAGCAAACACCGTGCCTGTTGTGTGGTAGGGCATATAGTCGGGCAGGGTAAAAACGGACTCAAACTGTTCTGTAATGGACCTCCCCACTTGGCTTACCGTACTTGCAAAAATCCCCAACGCAAGGGGCACGTTGTCAACTTTTGATCTCGTATTACAAAGAGGATCATGAATCCAAATGGTGGTTTTGGGAAGAAACAAAAGATTCGTTGCAACCACCACCCATAAAAACCATTTGAAACCTTCTATGAGCTGGCTCTTAACCAACATCAAGACAACGACATAGACTGACCCTACCATAAGACCAACTCGAATAAGGGACATTACGAGTCCTGTGCGATCCGTCTTAAACAGAGCTGCAATCCCGTTGAAGACCAGGGTGAAGAGCTCGCCGCCACCATAAGTGGTTATGTCGTGCGTCATTTTACCGTTCCTTGCTGTTGTGAAATGAACATATTCTGCAGCTTTCTCTCAATCTGTTGAGTTCGTTCAATCGCGTCCAGCGTGGTAGACATTTGCTCAAAAAGGGCTGTTCTCTGGGCGAACAACAGCTTTCGAGAGCCCGCAATGCCTGCTCTGAGTTCTTCAATTTTATCATCACTGATTTGGACTTTTTGCAGCTGCGTCACGCTATCCCAAACGATGGACATGACCTCATCCAAGTATTGGAGGAGAATATCGTGAGCAATGGCCTCGCTAAAGTTGGCGATACTCAAAGGACTGCCCCCCTCTCTAAAAGCCAGCTCCACAGCTATAATCTTTAAAACAGGAATCATTGTGGAATTCACGAAACCCCGTTCTTCCACGGAGAGAGCCCCATCAACGCGGACCTTTTGAGAAATAGATTGTAATAAGCTTTGAACTTTACCATGCAAAGCTTTTGCTTCCGGCAATGTTATGGTTTGAAAGGTTGGGTTTAAGCACTTGTCTGCATTCGTATCATCGCATTTATAAATCTCAACGGGAATGAGCCCTTGAATGAGAGCCGACAGCAATGTGGAGTCTCCACTTTTCGAGGGCAGAACAATGGCTTCAACTCGCTCGTTTACGCGCCGAGAGACAATGGTGCCCGAGATGGTCATAAAGAATTCAGCGAGTTGTACGTCTTGACTCAAAAAAGTATTCTTTTGAATGGCCTTCCAAGCAATGTTAAATTCGTCCCCTAGAACATCTTTAAAGTCTTGAGTTTGTGCCTTTCGATCCAACGTAGCGTTCATTTGCTGTTCCGCTCCACACTTCTGGTGGCTTTGAGCCCAATCTGTTGCGAGCCCAAGATCTTTACTCATGGCATTACACAGCAATTGTGAAGAGGCATTCGATTGGGGCCAAGCCCCTCCCACAAGAGTCGCTGCCGCTTCGCAAGAATTAATGTTCTGATTGGTCATTTGCTGAACCTTGGCCGACAAATCATCAAGCACGCTTTTTATCTGAGGTGTCACTGTCGCTAACGCCAAGTTGAAGGCGTACCCTCCCGCATTACTGCCGATATTGCGTAAGAGTTGAGTAAAAGCCTGAGCATTAATAAAGCTGAATCCCCCCATGAAGAGGTCAATACCTCCACATCCCGCTCGATAGTGGGGCATTTGCAAAGAAAAGAGTTCTGCATTGTTGACTTTTGAACGACCAAACACACTGCCACCTGTATAGAATCCGCCCGTTTGATCTTGATATCCCCCAGCCGTTGTCACATTGTTTGACATTCCCAAAGTCCCAAAGGCTTTCTCCAAGTTGTCTTGCATGCCGGCGCAGAGGGGGCATGTTGAAAGAATTAAACAGATCAGTATTTTCTTCATTTTTTGTCTCCTGAGCCTTGTGAGATAAATTCTCTTGGGGACGAGTCCCGGGGGGATAATCCCCGAGGGGGCAATCCCCCTTGAGACGAGTCTCCTGGAATTCGTGTTAACATCTCCACCCTGTTTTCAATCTCACTTTCTGAAGTGAGGCCGTAAGCAAGGGGGATGAGCTGGCCCGACTTGGGATGAAGGGCGATAAGAGCCGGTACATGGGCAATTTGCAGGCGCTCCGCAATTCCATTGTTTTGTTTAGCATTGGGAAACTCAGATAATGTGCCTCCGTCCAACGAAATGGGCAAAACAGACCAGCCATACTTTTGCGCAAAGCGCTTTACGATGGGTGCAAAATGGTGGCAATAAGAACAGTTCTTTCGGAAGAAAAAGAAGAGGCCATATTCTGACGCCAGGCGCATGATGCGTTTTTCAAGTCTATCGTGCTGTTCCTTGTAATAAACATGGCGCGCATTTTGATCAACAGGATGGACTAATGTTTCGTCCAACGCGGGCGTTGTCATCACGACCTGTTTCCACATTTCAGAAAACTTTTGGCTTTGATCCATCAGGGCTTTTTGAGCCGTAATATAAGCAATGATATTCTCCCTATTTGGTTCAACAATGGCTGCATGAAGCTTTGTCTCAAGAGTTTTCCGTTGGGCCTCTATGGCTTGTGTCGGAGAGAGGGCTTTGGAAGCAGATGGCGCTACTCCCTCAACTTTGTCCTCCTTTGGTGAATCCCGATACCAATGCCAACCTTCAGCTTTTCTTTCAAAGAAGGAGGGCTCAGCCCTCCACACATTCTTTAGAGTCTCATTTTGCTGCGACGAAACAGCCTCAGAATACAGCATAATAATGAGAAAATTGCTTATGCACAAAATAGAAAAGGCCTTCCGGATGCTTTTCTGCCCGCTACAACACTGATACACTGCAATACTGAACATCATGCTCCACCTTCTCTCTGGCTTGGCTGTTTTGCATTGGGGCTAATCCCCTTGGGAGCCATGCCTCCCTTAATCACTTCTAATCGTTCCCCCACTTGTCGGCTGATATCTCCCATTTTGCCAGGCTTGAAGTTTTTCATGAGGTCTTCAAAGACTTCGCGTAAATCGAGCTTGGAGAAGTCGATTCGCTGAATTTCACTAATGGTAAACCCTCGGCAAAGGGGTGATTTAGGTGAGCCCCATTTCATCCCTATTTGAGCACGACCTTGCTCTTGAAAGGCTTTTAATAATTTAGATCCAAAACAACAATAACTGCTTTTTTTCTTAATGCATTGGCCAAGGACTTTTTTTGCACAATAGGTCCCCACAAAATGGCAAAGGCCGAGCTTCCTTCGTTTGTTCAAAAGCTTCTCTTTAGCATTGCATGAGGCAAGGCCCATGTCATTTCCCCAACCTTTTCCTGATCCACAACAATCCTTAAAACTGACAATATATTTGGAACACCGGTTATCTTCTCCTTTAAAAAGAAAGCCATTTGCAATGTTCCCCTGCATTTCTTTGAGAATACTCAATTGAGCAACTGATGACATCAGTTCATCATTATTTTCCCAAGATTGATCACGACAATTGCCATCCATACAGAAAGGTGTGTTTCCTCCTACTATTTGAAAAATCGTACGAGCAGGATCTTTACACTGATAGGTTTGCTGATAAACCACACAAACGTTGCCGACATATTGTTTGCAGGTTGAATTGATTTGAGCACAGCCTCGAGCCCTTAAAGCACCGCAATCGTCTTTTGCTGGATAAGAACACGCATAAGTCATAGTGTATTGCCAACAGGGGCGTGTAATGGGAATATCATTGATTATTCGAGTTTGATTGGGTGCAGTACAAACCCGTGAACCATAGCTGCACAGCCCACTATCCACCCGCTCTTCGAGTCTGGCACAATTGTCGCTCCACTCATCGGGTTGAATTTTATAGGATTCTTCTTCATAATTGATTTTAATGGTTGCGGACAAATCATAGATTTTTAGCCGCCCATGACGACTATATTTGGTGCTGCCCTGAATAAGGGGCTGTCCCAAAGGATTTCTTTCGATAACAACATTTTTAATTACATCTGCCGTAAGATCAGTTGGAAGAGTTGTTCTCGGATTGTTGCAGCGATAGCAGCGCGTAGAGCGCCCACTAATAACCTCTTGGAGACATTCCTTAAATGCTTCTGTAACGTCAATTACCCCACCATTTTTTTTCCAAAATCGTGGTCTTCTCCATTGTAGCACTTGGCTCAGAAGAGTGGGGCAAGACCGACTGTGCCAATCCTTATGAGATTTTTTACACCCCGTAAGGCGGATCGCGGTTACTTTTTCTTTTCTGAGCGTGGCTCTAACAACCTTAACACTCAAGTCCCGTGTACAGGTTTCTAGAGAATCCTCGCCTCCTTCTTCGCAAATAATATCTTCTGTTTTACCGCCTTGTTGAACTTCAACAACTTGTGTCCCTTTGCCGCCAATTACTTCCAGAGGGTTTTCCATAACCTCATGCGATCCTTTGATAAGAGGATCGTTCACGGGGTCAATCTTTACTTGTGGACGAGCGTCACTGCTTTGATAGATCATTTGTGCGGCAGGATCCGAATTTACGGCCTGTTGAGCCTGCCCCTTAAGTGCAGTATCTTTATAATTGGCCTCACGTGAGATGCCTTCATAAAAAGGATGAGCTCCAGCTTCTTGTTTTTTGTGAGCCATCTGATCAAAAAGGCTTTGAGCGGTCAGGTCTCCTTGTTGGAGGTTGTGCCA
>JACDGE010000097.1 GCA_013815465.1 Alphaproteobacteria bacterium
CTGTTTTTCAACGTTTCCACATTTGGCCAGCATTTGGGTTTTGAGCATCTTTTCATGTGCTATATGTACGCCATAAGAAATAAAGAACCCAGATTGCATTCGCAAAAATTCATCAAAAGGATCCCCAATCAAAATGCCCATAGCGTTCAAATGCCACACACCAGGAAGCACTCGCGTTGTGTAAAGACGCATGACTTTTTCGCTTTCCCCAAAGACCATTTGAGAGGGTTCAAGCAACCAACGGGTTTCAGGACTCATCAACTGATGAGAGAGGGAATCATGGATGTTCCAGGGGATGTTCGGGCTTTCAAGAATCTGACTAGGATTTAAGAGCTCATCCAGCCCACTTAACAAGTCCTCTGCATGCCAGACTTTAACAGGCAGACCCCATCCTTTAAGAGTCGTGAGTATCTGTTCTCGAAGAGCCAGAATATCTTCGAAAGATTGAACCAAATGGGAAGGCTCGCTATAGGACAAGATGAGACGAAAGGTCCTCACGCCTCTTCCCATGGCAAGCTGCTTCATATGTGCTATCCGCTCTTTTGCCAGCTCTTCAAGAACTTCTGACGTCCCATTTAATGGGTGGCCACTTCTAGCATTTTCCCAAGTGTTTAATGAGACTCCAATACGGGAGCTGGCGAGCAGCAAGCACTGGAAGTTTGAGCCCAGTGGAAAGGCATGTTGAAAGAGGCCGGTGAGTTGGCGTGGAATATCCTCCCCACACCCCACAAGGGGCAGAGTCTCAATCACAAATCCTACGCTTGAGCGATTCATAAAAAGTTGAGTTTCTGGCTCAAAGCTCCGGTAAGGTAGAATCTCACTCAAGCTGTATGATGAGAGAAACTCATTGGCCAATCGCAACGTAGCTGAAGAGGGCCCATTGCAGTATTCCGTCTCCCGTATTTGGTGTTCAGAGGACATGTTCCACCTTGAATACGGGTTGTGTTTCTGATCTGTATTTTGCATCTATCGTTGCAGGACATGCTGTTGTTTTCTGTTGCCCACGCATTGAGGGGGCGTACCAGATTTCAGGTGATTCAGGAGTCAGAAGATGAGAGTCAGGAGATCTTTCATCATATGAGACAGTATTTTCCTCCATTGCCTGATTTTTGACCCCTGGCAACAGATTTCTGTTAATCATTGTATTCACGTCAGAAATAGATTTACAGCCCACACCAACGCCTGCAGGACACTCAAAGCCCCCTTCATAAATCCCCATACAACCTGTTAAACAGAGTGAAAGAGATAATAGGAATATATAAGAAGTCCCGTTCCTTTTATCACCTTTAGAGAGATAAATTTTTGAACGCGATTTTGCCAAATTATGGGATAACTTTTGCGCAACATTTAATAGCTTCCTTTTATCCAGCCTACATGTAGAGGATAGGTGGGGGAGAAATAGACGTTTATAATATTTCATAATGTGATTCCTTTCTTATTTTTGGTAATTGTTTTCGGGTGTTTGATTGCTGCTTTGCTGCACATCATCTCTGGTTTTCCCAGTTTCTGACCTAATAGTCTGACTTCCGATAAAAGTGCCTTCTGTAAACACAATGTCCACAACTTGACCGGCAGCAATTTGAATCACAGGTTGAAGCTGTTCGGCCCGATCAATGTAGTATTGGGACAAGCGATCAAGGGCGGATGTTGCCCCTCCTGCCATGCCGGCCGTAAAGTTTTCCGCCATAGTGGGCCCAGCGATTTGAGCACTTGTGCCAGCACCTGCCCCAAAGAAGGGATTGACTTGTGCTTTACGGTTTTGAGGATTGGCCACATTGCTGAGACCAGAAAATATCCCGCCCATAAGGCTGCGGGCCAAGAACTGGCCATCCTTGGACGCGACAACGCCTCGAATGCCCGCTTTGCCATCAGAGCCTGCCACATACCCTGCAACTTGTGTTTCAATAATCTCTCCTGTGGATCGTTCCACACAGGTCAGCTTTTCAAGACGCGCATAGACCCGTTCCGAAGATAAATCTCCATAAGCTCCTGCCGTACAATGGCAATCCTTGAGATCGCTCTGAAACCGCCGAGGCAACGTCCCATGATCAATAATCCGCAAGAGCATAGGCCTTGGATCGGATGATGCTGACATGGAGGAAGATGCGTCTAATCCTGATAACAGTACGGTCTTGGCAAATGCGCCTGCCGGAATAGTTGTTTCAACGGTTTTAAGATTTTTAGTATTCGAGATGAGGCTAAGTGAGAGCTTTTGAATCACACGCCCGTCCTGTTCTTCTCCATTAGCTGCATTTTGAGCATAAGGGTTTTGGGAGCTTAAATTAGGAAGTTGTTTTTGAGCCTCTTGTTGTGTTTCAAGAAAGGCAAGCCTGTCCCGGATTTCTTGAAAACGCGTGTCATGGACACGGGTGTCGTGGACAGACGTGTCCTCGGCATCAGGTGTCTGGATCGAAGTGCTATCGACAGGGGTGTCGTGAACACCCTCCTGACTTTGGGCTAATTTTGAGTTTCCAGGGTTTCTGGATAGGTCCACGATGGTTGCGTCATATGAATCCTCTCCATAAACCGTTTTTGAAATCTTGGAAACTTTGGCACTGAGGCTTGTGAGGGCCATATCAAGTTTATGCCATCTCGCCTCCTCCATGTTGATGTGGTTTGGTATAGTGGCAATATTGGTCGCAACAGGTTTGGAAACTTCTACTTGTTTTTGTGCAGGGCCTCGATCAAAAAGGACGTTCATAACCCCATAAGTGAACGCAATGGCTCCCACAACAAGGCATCCTCCCCAAAAGAATTGACGGCGTCGAACACGAAGGGAGGATTCAGGCCCAATTTTCATGCGGGAGCGAAGGTTGTTAGCACCCTCAGAAAGGGACTCCCTAATCCGCTCAACGCATTGATTAAAGTGATTTTGCAGCGATATAAACATGGGTGCTTTCTCCTGGTTTCAAGAATTTTTTGGGCATTAAAACGGCAACAACATGTATGTCTAAGACATCGATATTGAGTTTTTGAGCAAACCCGCTTTCCACCAAAACCCAAGGAGTAGGGGTTAAATTCTTCACCTCATAGGTCAGGCCGCGAAGCTTATTGTTGTTGACCTCATATATTAATTTGTGAGGAACATGAGAGCTTGGGAGATCCAAAGCTACGCTTCTATATCCCATCGGAATGCGCCCTTTAGACATCGCTGAGAGAAGCTCCTCAATTTCATTGCGCGTAATCGACATTTCTGCTTTGTGTGCATCTGGGCTTTGTTCAGCTCTTAAGATCAGAGCTTCTGGCGCTTGGTTCTTGGGAACAAGGCGCAAGTCTTGGGTATGTCCTCCTTCTGTGGTCACGGTTAAGCTGATGGGGTTAAGCGCAGGCTCTAGTGGTCGAATAAAGACTTGGCCTTGGGTTTCATCCGCTTCCATGACGTATTCTCCGCTCATCCCGAAGACATCTGCAATGCGGTCACCTTTTACAGTGATACGGGTAAGCCCTGTTTGAGAGATAGGGGCTTCAATGACCTTGAGATCATTCAAAGGATGAATTTGAGCGGCCTGGCTTCCAGATGGCAGACAACAGAGAGTAAAGGTCAGAAGACAAAGACCAGAAATCACAGTACAGAAGAGAGAGATCAGAAAGCATGAGACTTTCAAACATATCGTTTCATTTTTTATTATTTTATTGTTTTCGTATTTCATTTTTTCTCCACCTATTTTCTGATTGCTAAAATCTGTTTTCTGTCTACTGACCGGCATGGGGATTTCCTCCTGATACTTGTTCTAAAAGCATGCCTGCGCCTCTATGGGTGAATTTGAACGTGATGGTCTCTTGGGAGTCGCGAACCTTGTTTCCTGAGATATAGCTGGTGAGTGTGCCTTTCACTTCGACCTCCAGGGTTTTTGGATTAACGGTGAGCTGGTTTGGATAAAAATGAGTAGAAAGTTGCAGTTTGGTGTACTGTTCCCCATCATTCATAAGCTGTTTCTTTAAAGCCCCATAGGCCTCAGGTGTGGCATACTTTAAAATCTGCTCGTGATTATGGGTAAAACTGGTTGGCGTAATATCAAGCAAAAGCTTTGAGATATACTCAGCCATAGACTCCAGATAAGAAGGAGATGCAATGCTTCCTTCAAACCACATCTCGCGTTTAATCTCAGGCGGCATCAAAATGGTACGCTCAGTTTTGCAAACCAAAGCGATGATCAAAACAGCCATGCTCAACGTTTGGACACCACTAACGACAGCGATGGCATTCCGTTGTTCTAGAGCTTTAGTGATGTTTTGCTGGTGAAATTCTACCTTCATCCAATGCTTGCCCTTGGTCCCCGATTAGGTCGGGAAGACCCGAGGGTACTCCTTAATAATAAAAGTTGTAAAAGATTTGTCCTCATGCGATGTACTCCCGAATATGAGAGGGTACAGGCAACTTCAATGAACTTTCATGAGACGGCAAATACCAATAGATCCCATGAATTAATGTTGATCCCTCATTTTTTTTCTTGAGCATGCGTAAAAGAGATAAGCTACCCATGCCCAATAGAAATCCTGTAATCACCCATCCCATAAAGAGCCCCCCAAAGAGGGGCAGCATCAGGGCAAAGACTTCATCCTTATTCACCCCAAGAAACCGCAGAGGTTTATCAAGGCGATTAAGGAGATAATTTTCGTTACGATCCCAATCCATATAATCC
>JACDGE010000098.1 GCA_013815465.1 Alphaproteobacteria bacterium
GAATCCTCAAACAAGGTGCTGCAGCATTCGTTGGCCTTGCCCAACATTTAGGATCAGCCATGACGAGTGCGGCAAGTGGGGCAGCAGCTGAGACCGTCTCAGGCAATATCAGCATGGGGAACGTTTCCATGGGGACTCAAGCTTACCAAAACACCTCAGCGTTTCAACACAGCACAAGTCCAACCTATAATGCGTCTCAATTTAAAACCATGGGAGGCACTGGTGTTGAGCAATCCACCTTTGCGGACGGCACTCAAAGTTTAAACAATCAAGCCCTTTCCCAACTCAGTGTGCAGATTATGGGGTCAGAAAACACAAGCTTTGTCACAAATGAGCATCTAAATAGTGCAAAGAGTTTTCTGGAATCCAAAAGTGCGGCAAGTTCTCAAGCTAGTGAGGCAGCTATACAGGATACAACAAACTTCTTGTCATCCGTAGGCAAAGCCATCTCTTCAGGCGAGGACTCTCATAAATCAATCAGTGCAACGGATTCTAAGAGTCTTCAGGACTTTAAGAATTACGTGAAGGATATTCAACAGAACACCAATATGTCGGAAGCCCAAGCCGTGGAAGCTGCCATTGGAGCAAGCGTTGGAACGCCCAAGATCCTTGGGTTTGGCGCTGAAATGAGCGGTAGCTTTTCAAGCACAGCTGCACGCCAAAAAGGAATAACGGATGCTGAATCCGTTGCAAAAAACACAAACTACTCCCAAAGTTTCGATCAGGTCATGTCAGCGTCCCAAGGTTTCTCAGAAGCCCACAATCACACAAACAATAAGGAGCTGGGGCATAGCGCTTCTGCAAGCCTCAACCGTGCTCAAAGTTTGAGAGAGGAAGTATCAATAGCACAAACTCAAGTGGATACCCTATCCAAAGATATTTCCTCAAGTGAAGGTAAATCCATGAGTATCAATAAAAATCTGACCCAACCCCTTCTTGAGTTCATTGCCCGTCAACCCGTCAATCCCGGCCCTCATTTAATGAGCCCCCATGTAATGGGAGACCATTTAATGGCCCCCACCGCGCAATCTCAAGGAAAAATCGGTTATGAAGGAGCACGCCATATTATGGAAGCTAATGGTGCCGAGGCAAAGTCCTATTACAAGCGTTTTGAGCAGGAAAACCCTCAGTACTCGATTCAGAGCATTAACTCTGTACAGACAAAGTCAGCTCTTTCCTCAAACTTTGAGACAGAGTCTGCCAAACTCAGGGAAAGCTCTGATTCTGGTGTTACTCAGCGCCAGGTTCAAAATACGGGCAATATTCTAGCTCAAGGTAAACGCGCGGGAGTAGATCCCAACCATACACCTCAAAGCATCCAGCAAGATGTAACCGGTTTCATTGGTGAAAAAGGGAAAGCAATAACTGAAGGAAAAAAAGTTATAGATGAACAAGAAGAAAAACTCCGAGCCACAGCAAAGGTATCGCAAGAAAAAACCCTGGGTGGTGCAGCTTCTAAGAATCTACTCAAAAGCGGTTGGGATGGTGTGACAAGTGTCGCAGGCGACCTCCACTCTGACAAGCCTCAGCCCGTTGATCAAACGCCTTACAACTCTCCACTAAATAGGAAATAAACATGGCATTTGTTAAAACAATCACCCAAGGCGGACAAGTTCACATCCACCAACTCCGCATGCTCAAACAAATTCTCATTGCGGGATCGGTTGTGGCATTTGTTTCTGGCGTGGGGTGTTTTGTGTGGAAGGCTCAAAACTTGCCCCACCGTGACTGGCGAATGTTTTATGAGACCTATTGGGCGAAGTTTATGGTCGCAACCAATCCTGTTGGAAACCATCCACGCTTGGCGCAAATGTACACGCCTCCCATTAAATGGGCGCCCATTAAAGGGGTTCCCCTTAAAGGAGCTCCCCTTAAAGAGGAACCTTTCAAAGGCGAACCTTTCAAAGGGGCGCCATCCAAGGCCAGGCCGTACAAAAGAAGTTGCTTGAGCGTTCTCAACGATCCCCTGCTCAAAAAGACAACCCAAAGAATGGAGCTTATTCTTGAGCACATCGCCTATCTTAGCTTGAAATTTGCCGCATTGATGTTCTCAGGCGTTATGGGTCTTTGGTTTTTTATGGGCCGGTCTCACAAAAAACCACAGCATCAACGAGGAAATACGCTTGTTCCCTGGCAGAGCCTGAAAGCTCTCATCAGGGAAAGGGATCAAGACTCTGATCTAAAGCTTGCTGGGCTTCCTCTGCTCAAAGATAAGGAAACGTCTCATATTTTGATTACAGGAACCACCGGCTCGGGCAAGACCAATGCATTTCATGTTCTCCTGCCCCAAATCCGGAAAAGGCAGAACCGGGCCATTGTGGTGGATGTGACAGGTGATTATGTGTCTCGCTATTATGATCCAATGACTGACATTATCTTGAATCCGTTGGATACCCGCTCCCTCTCCTGGAATCCTTGGGCGGATTGTGAGCTGGATGCCCATTATGATGTCCTAGCCGAGTCCTTTATCCAAACAAAAGAGGGGTCAAAAGATCCCTTTTGGGATAACGCTGCTCGCGCCATTTTCAAAACAGCTTTGCGAAAGTTTGCGTTCCTTGGCCAGAGAAACATAGAAGCAGTCACCACTTTTCTCCTGAGCTCCTCGGATAAGGATTTCGAGGATTTCTTTAAAGGCACAGAGGCTGCAACTTACGCTGTAAAAAACAATGAAAAAACAACAAGCTCGATTCGGAGCGTTCTGTCCTCTCAAATTGAAGGTCTGCGACAGTTAGACTTTTCAGATACAGCATTTTCGATTCGAGATTGGGTCATGAATGGGGATTCTCCCGCGGGTTCCGACAGCTCGGAGTCCACTTCCCAGGAAAATAGGAGCAGTTTACCTCCCCGGGGCTGGCTCTTTATTACGGCCCGAGCTGATCAACGACAAACCCTCAAACCCCTGATCTCCGCATGGGTAGATATGGCGATCAATGCCCTCATGGTGCTGCCAGAAAACTACGACAGACGGCTGTGGTTTGTCATTGATGAACTTGCCGCCCTCCAAAGACTCCCCCGCCTCCAAATGGGTCTCGCTGAGGCCCGCAAATACGGAGGGTGCATTCTGGCAGGATTCCAAAGCAAACCCCAGCTGGAGGAGATCTACAGCCGAAACGGTGCCGAATCCATGCTCGATCTCTTTAACACGAAACTCTTTTTCCGTTGCACTGAGCCCTCTTCTCAGGCCTGGATCTCGAAAGTCCTTGGCGACAAGGAAGAAGCCGAGCCTACAGAGAACATATCCTACGGTGCGAATAGCACAAGAGACGGCGTTTCCCTTAGCCGTCAGACCCGTCAAAAACCGCTCGTTTTACCCGCAGAATTCTCTCAACTGAAAGATCTGGAGTGCTATATCAAACTACCCGGTGATTACCCTTGTACGAAATTGCAGATGGGTTATCAAAAATCTGCGTCTTTGAAGACAGAGCCCTTTCTGTTAAAGCCCGAAAAAATGAGGGATTATAGCGTTTCTGTTCCTGTGGTTGTCGAAGTTCTTGAAGTGGAAGTTCCTTGTGAAGAACTAAAAGTTGATGAAATACTCAGTGCCCTGGAAATCCCTGAACTTCCTCCTGATAAATAAAGAGGAGTTATTTAAAAAAAAGACTTGCTGTGCATCAAAAATGGTTTTAAAGGTGTTGTGTGGGAAGGTTATTGTTAGGGAGAAATAATGCTATGAGAATAAATATTGATTTAGATAAGCTAAAGTTGTTTTATTATGTTGCAAAAGCAAAGCAATTTACAGCTGCAGCTGAAATGTTAAACATAAGCCAACCGGCGTTAAGCCGCAGCATACAGTTACTTGAAGACCGCCTCGGTATAAAACTATTTTACCGACATGCTCGCGGGTTAACTTTAACAGCTCAAGGAGAGAGTATGGTCCCAGTAATAGGAAAGTTTCTTACTGAAATTGAGGAAGTAACAGAAAAACTTTATGAAGAAGAAAAAGAACCAAAAGGACCTTTTAAAGTCGTGGCTACGGGAGGGTTAATTAACGGTTATCTCCTTCCTCATATTCAAGGGTTTTTACAGCTTTATCCTGGAATACGTTTAGCCCTTCAAATCAAGGATTCAATACCCGCTTTTGCACATGGGGGGGCCCACGTTGTTATACGGCCACGTGTTTTTGGCCCTGAAGCCGAAGATTTAATACAAGAGCATTTGCTAACGAACTACACAGGATTTTATGCAAGCCAAGACTATCTCAACAAATTTGGTGTTCCTGAAAAACCTGAAGATCTTGATCATCATCAGCTTATCGCTTATGGTAATCATATTGAAGCTGAGCCTTATAGAGCTATGAACTGGCATTTAATTATAGGCACAGAAGAAGGAAACAGAAGAGAGGCTTATATTCAAGTCAACTCACCTCAAGCTAGATTTTCTATGGCTAAGGATGGGCTTGGTATAATTTCCCTTTCTAAGGAACATCCAGGCCTTGAAGAATCAGGACTTATCCAAGTGTTGCCTCATATTCCTATCCCCTCTGTTGAGTCTTTTTATATTTATTCAAAAGAACTCGCAAAATCTAAAAAAGTAATAGCCTTAAGGGACTACATGCAGAAAGCTTTCAACAGAGAC
>JACDGE010000099.1 GCA_013815465.1 Alphaproteobacteria bacterium
GACTAAGGGTGACCTTAAGCCCCCACTGAATTTAACTGAGCTTTTACAAGACTGCCCTATTGAGCCTGTTTCAGTCTCTCAAGAGACCTCAAAGAAATCTGGATCGCATTTAGAGCTCAGAGATCAGGAAAATAATTCAGAAAACATTAGGAAAGATATTCCACCGCACTTTGTTATTTCCGAACAAAACCAAGGGGTATTGCCGGGAGATCAATCCATTTCCCCGCCCAGGAACTTTACCAACTCCTCCAGCTCTTCTCCTTCCAAGGAAAGCCCTTCTAACTCTAAGGATACGGAGGAGAGTGACAAATCCCTAACCCTCTCGTCATCAACTGAAAGTCCCAGGAATGTTTCTTCTGATTTTGCACAACCAGAAGAACAACAATCAACCATCCCTACGGTAAGAACTCCTGTGGAAATTAAGGCCCCGAATGAAGAAAAACAACAAGGAATAAAGACGGAAAAAGCCATACCTTTGCAAACTGTAACACTGGACCCCCTCATCGTTTCCCATGAGGAATCTGAAAAATCATTGAAGCAACCTTCAACAGATATTAACGCCTCTTCAGAAAAGGTTGAAAAGGCTGAATTCTCTCCCATGTCCATTGAAAATGAAAAATCATCGTTATTACTCATCGATAATGGTGAAGAGAGCGGCTTATCTGAGGAGCCTAGTATAACTGTAATAAAACTTGAAAGGGATGTATTAAAATCTCTTTCGATACCCATGCCCTTAGCTGAGTTTTCGCCACGGAAGGGACACATGTCTTCCTCTAGAGGGAACAGTCCTAATACTTTAGGTGATAGAGAGAACGCTATTTTCATACCGCTTCAAGACCCATTGGGATTGACGTTACCACTACCTGGCCCCACAGATATCCTTCCCGTCCAGGTGGAAAAATATGAAAATCTTTCCCCCCCATCGTCACGGGATAAAAGCTCGGAAACTTTAAATACCCAAGAATCATCATCGCCTGAAAATTCAGACTCGTCAAAAATTTCTCTTGAGAGCTTGGGTGAGAAGTCGGGAAGTCCCTCATCCGACCTTGATGTCGGGGAAGAAAAGCCATCAGTCTTGCTGAAGCCTCTTCCAAAGGAGAAACTGACTTTCTTGAACCTTAATAAAAAGAAGAGAGAATTCCCTGCTCAAAAAAATGCTGAGCAGCAGGATATTGACGTTCGGGATACCATCATCACCATTTCTGAAAACCCCAATGAAGTTGGTGAAAATTCACGTCTCCTTTCAAACATAAGAAAGCCTGTAAAAAGGGCCCCGGAAAAGAAAGAGGATTTAACGAAAGATTGGGAAAAGCTTGGAACGAGTGAAGATGAGCTAACGTTTAAGCGAGAGAGCGGAAATTTAACGGATGATCCAGATAGCATCAGCTTTGAAGGTGATATTGGGGTTTCTAAGAAAAATGTTTTAGCATTAAAAAATTCCCAAGCCCTTGATGAGAAATCTAAAAAACACAAACTTCAGAGGGTCGTTTTAGAAGGTTCAGGATCGGATGAATGGAGCTTTGAGCTTATTTCTGATCAGAAGGGAAGGAGCGATTACAAAGGTAAAGAACTGCGCTCATACCCTATTAATGGGGATGAGCCTATTCTTTTAGAGAATGAGGAAAAGTCATGGCCAAAGCTCATTCCTGATTTTTTTAAATCCCCCGCCGTTTCAATAGAGAAAAAGGACGTTATATTTAACATCAAGATCTCTCTCGAAAATGAAGGTTCTGATGAAGACCATCGCCAATTTAATCTAAATAAATTTCTGAATGAGCTTTCTGAAGAAGATCGAGCCAACCTTCTCTATGTAAAAAAACAAGTATTGGATGAGGAATATACGAAAGCACAGTGGGGGGCTATTGGGGTAGGCGTATTTATTTCTTTACTTACAACCATTGGGATGAATCCTATCTATAGCGAAGGTCTTTTTTATCTAGATGAGAGGTATAAATGGAATTGGATTATCAGCTTAGAGGATGATGGAGTTTTAGCCAATATTCTTACCGCTGCTATCGTTTTGACCATATTACCCGATACCCTTGGCCGTATTCCTCATTTATTGAAGAAGGCAATAACGTGCGTAGCTGAAAAGGGAATACAAATAGGCCGAACCCTTCGCACAGCACTTTCCAGTCTACTACCTTCCATGATTCCTCCCTTTTTCTTGGTAAAACTTGAACTGCATGATATGAAAGTCACAAACACTCGGGGCTTAGGTAATCAGTTCGCTATAGCCATGTTACTTTTTGGCCCAGCTTTGTTTTTTGATGCTTGGATTGCTAATTTTGATATGCATTGGGAGATGGAGGATGATCTAATAGAATGGGGTAAAACATCCGACTATCTTCTCTCACGGTTTCTTTCCCCTCACTCTCTCCATTCTCGAATGCCATCTGAAGAAGAGCATATAAGACATGATTTTTCTAAAAAATTTGATACGCTCCTTCATACTTTTCCTAAGATGGCAGAAAGAAGAAGAGATGAAATTTATGAAGCAGTCTTTAACGCACGAGAAACTATCAAACAAGATCTTCCTGGACTTGAAGAACCCGACCTTGATATAGCTGAATTATTCTTCGTTACGCGCTATCTTCTTGCGTGCAGTGAAGAGGGAGAGAAGATAAAAAAAACCGTCAACTCATGGTCTAGAGATGCTTTCATTTTCGGAACTGTAGCCTCCGCATCATTTATGGGTACATTGGTTCTTCAGGTGATGGGAGACGTGCTCCTCCAACTGGTTACTTCCCGGCAAGCGAGCAACATAGGAGGGTGGGTTTTTGCAGCGTGTGGGCTTTACCCTCTGGCTGCCTTTGAATACATGGGGATGAAGAACTTTTTCAAAAAATTTCTGTCCCATGAATCCAAAATAGAGCAAGCTTTATCAACGGTTGTGGGAGCTGCTTTTACAGTTCCCTTAGGGGTTTTATCACTTCAAGCTTGCGATAAATGGTGGGAAGATAATTTGTGGATGATCGCAGCTATTCCTTTTTTATTCGCACAGTTTTTGACACTCTCCACTCTTTTTTGCGATTCCTATCACCAAATTGGAACGTCTCTAATGAAATTTTATAATCAGGTACCACGAAAGAAACTCGGTTACGGGCCAACGTCTAATTATAAAACAAATTATATTACCGAAAGAATAAAAGGACTTCAAAATAGATTACAATATTTTGGGGATATTATGCTCCATTGGCTTCAAAAAAGGTTAGAGAAAGCAGACTATGCAGAAAATTCAGAATTATAAAACAACAAGTCATGCACCAGAAAAATTCTTATTTGACGGGCATTCCTTGCATGGAAGATTTACCTTGATTGCAACCTCCCCTAAAACTACATCCCACGCCTGTTTTTCCTTCGCGTTCAACCGATTCAGGTCGCTTTTCTTTAACCAGCTGTTTTTGTCCTTCTGTGAGGCTGTGTCCATTGGGCGGCGTCATGTTCGCCTTCGCACTTGCGGTATACAGAAAAGTCATGCCTAGAAGAAGAATAAAAGTTGAGAATTTCATTTTTTGTCCTCCGTTTGTTACGAATAAAAGCAGTTCTCACATTATTTATATTAAATTATTTGCATTAAAATTTAGTTAATATTACAGTTAAACGATAATTGCAAATCGTCATTTTTTATCTCTTATAACAATACTAAGGTTTAGAGCCGCTCTCTTCAGCCCCCACATACTGATCTAACCATTCAAAGGTGAGCGTCCGGTGAAGTTGTTGTGCTCGTGTTTCCGCTGCTGTTATCAGGCGTAGATGTATCCATATTATCGTTCGTATTATCCGCCGTAGAGTCAACAGACGTCGCGTTTTCTCCCTCAAATTTCTCAGATCGTTTTCCAAACCGATGCCGTTTTAGGATACTGACGGCATAACTTAGCTCGTCAATTTTCTGAGCCTGCTCCTCATTTTTTTTGCAGAGAACTTTAATTTCTTGAGATTGAGCTTCGATTCGTTCATTCTGATTAGCAATAATGAGCTTTTGCTCTTCCACAACCCCGATAAGCTGATAAACAATAGCTTTCAGTTCGTCTTTATCGTTAGAGAGTTGTTCTTGCGCAATCATTAAGGTGAATATACCTGTGATTACTTATGGTTACAATATTTTTTTAATTGATAACGAAATTGCTGTAGTCGGCGCGACGAGGAAGTTTACTAATATCAAATCCTGCAAGGATAATCTGCAGATCTTGTAAGTTAATCCTCCAATGATCAGCGCTCAAAGTAGAGATACGAAAGGTCCCTTTCTCAAGTCTCTTTTGCCAGATACAAAACCCATTACGATCCCAATACAAGGCTTTCACCTTATTTGCGTTTTTATTAAAGAAGACAAAGACAAATCCAGATAAAGGATCCATTTCAAGGCTTTCTTGGACAAGCAAGCCCAATCCTTCATAGGATTTGCGAAGATCGGCTCGTTCCTTAGAGATATAAACTTTTCTGATTACCAACGATTCTCAGTTAAAACAAGAAGTCTTTTTGGCATAGGAGGGGTCCTAAGAGAGACATAAGCCAGCCTTGGAATCATGTCTTCGAGAATAAACCGTCGATTAAAGCGATACT
>JACDGE010000100.1 GCA_013815465.1 Alphaproteobacteria bacterium
GGATCATTGAACATCCTTCCGCCAAAAATCGTGCCCTAGGGATGGGTCAATTAAGTTGACAGAGGGGTGGGTCAATTAAGTTGACGCAGATGGTCTTCAAGTGGGTCAATTACCCTGGCGCCCGACAAGTCCTCAGACAACTGCATAAAGCTCCTGAAAAGGATTCAATAATCATCGAACAAGATCCGGAAAATTGGAGAACTACCACATCCACTATGCTGGGGCGAGGAATACCCCTAGCAGCAAGTGTGGGAAGAAGTATTGTTTTTTGGTATATTATTGATGATCTTTTAAACTCTCTTGGTTTACCCTTTGGAGAAGCAAGACAGTTTCTTTCTATTAGCTTAGGGGAAATCATCGCTGCTGCTTTTCAAGGAAAGATGGAGTGGGATACTGTACATAAAGCCATATCTGATATGCTGTTTACTGATGATGAAGGTGAGATTAGTCATAACCCTTGGTGGAAAACCTGTAGAATTCTGGGAAAGGGTTATACCTATATTCAAGGGGCTTGGAACACGTTACCTTACATGTTGGCAGGAACAAAAGCGACACGATTCTGGCCTACCTGGACGAGGGTTGTCACTCTTTTGCCCTTTGGAATAGCAGATATGTGTAACAATAGCATCTGTTTTCAAGAATCTTATGCAGATGTACTAGGCGCGGCTGAGAGTGTGGCTGCACATTATGGTCAGGTAACGCCTGGTTATATGCGAAAGACGCTTATAGGTTTAGCAAAGAAGTTTCATAATCTTTATAACAGCCTTCATCCTAACGTTGTGATAAAGCTAGAGCTTTTGCTTTCAGGTGAGCTTAAAACTGACAATGAACTACATGCTGTCGATATTCTTTCTTCTCATATTGTGCAGTGAATAGAAGATAAGATTGGAAACAATGAAGATACTATTTAATATTCTTAGGAGTTTCTTGCCCCTTTATTGCATTACAAGTATAACGGTTGCAGTTTTTCACATTCGATTCTGGTCGTTTTTCTTTAACCAGCTGTTTTTGTTCATTTGTAAGACTATGACCATTAGGCGGAGTCGAGACTGCTTGGCCATTTTGAGCATATAAGCAAGCTGGTGCCAGAAAAAGAATTAAAAAACAAAATTTCATTTTTTGCCTCCCTTTTTTTATAAATAAAAAATAGTTCTTATAGTTTTACATGCTTATCCGCACAGTGCCTGTGATTTAAAAAGTGGAAATGCTATACTCTCTTAAGGAGAGTAGATATGAACTATCCTCGAATGAAATTTTGTAAGCTTTTGAGCGAATTAGACTCTGAAGAAAAAGCCAGAGCCTGGATATGGCTAGCAAAATTTGACGGTAAAGAATTCATCTGCCCACAGTGTGGTAATGAGCTTTATTGGCAACATCATAAGAATCCAGAGATAAGAGAATGTAAAAAATGTCACTTTGAAGTACGATTGAGAGCACATACCATCTTTCAAAAATCAAAGACTCCCCTGTTAATTTGGTTGAGGGCAATTTGTCTTGTTACCCAAGGAAAACGAGGCATCTCAGCGCTTGAACTCCAAGCAGACCTTGGAATGAAGTCTTATGGAACCGCCTGGATTTTGCTTCACAAAATTAGAGAAGCCCTCAGGCAGCGAGATGAGATTTATAAACTCAAGAATGTCATAGAGTTAGATGGAGCTGTTTTCGGTAGGAGGCAAACTGGTAATCAAGTGGAGGTGCTCGTTGCTGTAGAGACAAAAGATTGGATAGATCAAAAAGGCCGTAGGAAGCCTAAAGCTGGCTTTGCAAAGGTACTGGTGGCTAAAGAGAACAAAGAAGAAGCCCAAAAGTTTGTAGATGGAGCCTTCCAGAAAAATTCTATGGTAAATACTGATGGGAGCCCAAGCTTAGTTCATTTGGAAAATGTGGATGTTGATTATCAGGTTGTTGGCTCAGACCCTGAAATGCTTGATCATTGGTTGCCGTGGGTTCATAAATTTATTTCTAATGCAAAGTCTTGGATAATTGGGACACACCATGGCGTTGAGGCAAAATATTTAAGCCAATATCTTGCGGAATATACCTTCAGATTTAATCGACGCCACGATCCAGATTCGTTATTTTTTAGAGCTCTGGGAGCTTGTGTCCATGCAAAACCTACAACCTCACAGGCACTGTGCGGATAAGCATGTAGTTTTAGATTAAACCAATTGAATTAAAATTCAATTAACAAGACAACTCTTACCACCCATCAGTTTTGCAGGAAGAGTAAAAATATGATATAAGACATCCGAAATAACTCCCGAAAGAAGGAGACAGGATGTCAGGATTTAAAGGGATTGTGGAAGCTGTTGCGAGAGATTTAGAGAACCGGCTCCCCAAACAAAGGGCAACACAAAGACGTAAACTCAGCGAGTTAGTTGGAGGAATATTGATCTGTCAAACACCCAATTTGATGGAACTGTCAAATGTGTTAGATAGACCAACTGAAAGCGCTGAAGCCCGATACAATTACGTAGAAAGGTTTTTGAAAAATCCTCTGGTTGATACAGAAGTCGTTATGGCTGCCTATGCTGAAGATTTATTAGCCCGATTAGGCAAACACCAGCACACACTTGTATTGATGATTGATCAAAGTAAGGTGAATGCTACCTTTGAAGTGTTAATGGTTTCAGTTCGTTTACGTAAGCGAGCAGTCCCTCTTTTTTGGGTTGTAAAAGAAACAAAGGGAGGAATAGGATTTGAGTCACAAAAAGCCTTGCTGGATGTGGTGCACGAGTGGATACCAGAAGAAAGCCGTGTTATGTTGGCGGGAGATCGATTTTATGGAACCGCTGAACTCGTGGGATGGTGTCAGAAACAAGGGTGGAGGTACCGTCTCCGTTTAAAGGGCAATCTCTGTATTTTTCAGGATCAGGGGCCAGATAAGACACTCGATCAGTTGAAAGCTGAAGGAAAGAGGACATTAGAAAAAGCAAGATTTCGTTCTGGCATGATAACGCCTGTAGGGATTCTTCACGAACCAGGACACGAGGAACCTTGGTATATTGCAATGGACAGTCTGCCTAATGAGTACAAAACACGAGATTATGGATTGAGGTGGGGGATAGAAAATATGTTTTCTGATTTTAAATCCAGAGGTTTTTCATTGACGCAAACTCATATTCGTTTTGCAGACAGGTTAGAGAGGCTTATTCTTATCCTCTCTATTGCTCTTCACTGGGCTGTTTCCTTAGGGCTAGCTCACGAAAAAAGTCTTCAAGATCATGCCGAAAAAAGGGGGCCAAAAAGGCTCTCAGATCCCATCTTTCCCCTTTTAAACGGGGTCTACGCTTCCTCCGAAGATGCTGCTTCCTTAACAAATCTCCAGGATCTCTATGGATTTATACAAACTGATGGGTGGTAAGCAAGACAACTAAAATAAAAAAATTTCTTTATGGTCTTAAAAATCTTATCCCTACATTCTCTCACCACTTCCCACATACTTATCAAGCCATTCAAAGGTGGTTTTTACGCTTGTAATAGCTTCTTTATTCTTTAGGTTATGGCCTTGGTTTTTATAGGCAATCATTTTCACAGGCACGTCTCTGGCTTTAAGTGCATTGTAAAGTTCAGAGCTCTGATCAATATTCACAGTTCCATCTAGTAGTCCATGTTGGATAAAAGTAGGCGTCTTGATATTTTCTACGTACATAAGGGGAGAATTCTCTAACGATGTTTTATAATCCTCCCAAAAGCCTCCTCCAAAATAACCACTTGCATTTAAACTACCGGAAGATATTAAATCTGTAATCCCTGAAAAAATGAGGGCGGCCTTAAAATTATCGGTTTGCGTAATGGCCCATGCCGTTAGGTACCCTCCATAACTATGTCCGCCTATGGCAAGCTTTTGAGGATCTGCAATTCCTTGCTTTATCAACAGGTCTACTCCGGTCATAATATCCTTATAAGGCCCAGAACTCCAATCTTTATAAATAGCTTCTCTAAAGGCTACACCATAGCCATCACTCCCTCGGACGTTAGGCCTTAAAACAGCAAAACCATGGAGAGCAAAAAGGATCGGGGAGTTAGAAACGTGGTGTGCAAAGCCAGGATACCGTTCTTGCCATGCGAGAGCTGGCCCTCCGTGGACAAGCACGATGAGAGGGACAGGTACGCCTTTCTTATATCCTACAGGAGTAGTAAGGATTCCTTCAATTGTTTTCCCATCAAAGGAAGACCAGGTGATAACTTCGCTCTTGCTCTTTGGAAGCTCTGGTAAATCTTTATGAAATTCACTGATTTTTATAGGTTTAAATGCTTTTAAGGAAGACATATAGACTTCGGGGGGCAAGGAGGAGCTTTCTCCTACAAAATCGATATACGTACCTGTCGCATTAAGTTGGGGAAAATGAAAATGACTTATTTTCCCAAGTGGCAAACGAAGAGGGACTCCTCCACCCACGGGCAGAGAATAAAGAGCTGTCGTTGTATGATAATTATCGGCTACAATTATGCTCGAGCCATCTGAATCCCACCCTATTATTTGTGGGTTCTCATTTGGCGTATTTGCAAGAAAGCGTTCTTT
>JACDGE010000006.1:0-233 GCA_013815465.1 Alphaproteobacteria bacterium
CTTCGATCGCTACTTTTAGTTTTAATGCCGCACTGATTTTTTTCTTCATTTTCTCTTCCTTTCTGATTGAGTTGAACTCTACCAAACTTCTTCGAAAAAATGGTCCAGTTTTTGGGGGTCATTTCAGTATGCTCTACAACTTGCAACGGTTCGATTCCTTGGAGCATTCATTGCCGATCTTGCTGATGTCCCTCATGTGGTAGTTGACAGAGTTGCTTCCCAGATCAAGGTTG
>JACDGE010000006.1:243-77453 GCA_013815465.1 Alphaproteobacteria bacterium
CTTCCTTTCTGATTGAGTTGAACTCTACCAAACTTCTTCGAAAAAATGGTCCAGTTTTTGGGGGTCATTTCAGATTTCCCCTATGCATTTTATTATAATGAGGGAAAACCCCGCCGGGTTGTGGTGTGGTGTGCCAATGATTATTTAGCCATGGGTCAGCATGAAAAGGTACTGAATGCCATGACTCAAGCCATTACCCGAGTTGGAGCAGGAGCGGGAGGAACCCGTAACATTTCCGGGACAAACCACTATCACGTGTTGCTTGAGCAGTGTATTGCCGATCTTCATGATAAAGAAGGAGCTCTGGTTTTTTCTTCAGGATATGTCTCTAATGAAGCCTCTATTAGTGCGCTCGCATCCCATCTGCCCGAGTGCGTTGTTTTTTCTGATGCCCATAACCATGCCTCAATTATCCAAGGCATTCGCAACAGCAGAGCTCACAAGGAAATTTTTCGCCACAATGATCCCGCTCACCTACGAGAACTGCTTTCCCAGTACCCTAAAGACCGGGCTAAAATTATTGTTTTTGAGTCTGTCTATTCCATGGATGGGGATGTGGCGCCCGTAGAAGTTTTTTGTGATTTGGCTGAGGAATTCAATACGCTGACCTTTCTTGATGAAGTACACGCCGTTGGAATGTACGGCCATAAGGGGGGCGGCATTGCCCAACGAGATAATCAAAGCCACCGTATCAGCATTATTGAGGGAACCCTCGGCAAAGCGTTTGGTGTGGTAGGAGGCTATATTGCATCCAGCGCTGATCTCATTGATTTTGTGAGAAGCTTTGCCTCTGGCTTTATTTTCACGACCTCTATGCCACCTGCCGTCGCAGCAGCAGCCCTTGCCAGCATTCAGCACCTCAAGAAAAGCAGCATCGAGCGGCAACGCCACCAAGAAACGGTTGCGAAAGTGAAAAAACGACTGACGAAGGCGGGTATTCCTTACATGCCCACCCCCACCCATATTATTCCAATTATGGTGGGGAATGCTCATCAGTGTAAGCTGGCGTCCGATCGATTGTTGAAAGAACATAATATTTATGTACAACCCATCAATTATCCCACTGTTCCACGGGGAACAGAACGCCTCCGGATTACGCCCTCTCCCGTCCATACGGATGAAATGATTGATGATTTGATTGATGCGTTGAAAAGTGTGTGGGATTACCTTTATATTAAGTATGCGGCTTAGGAGTTTTTTAAATATTTTAGGGAATAATGTGTTATACGAAATATATAATACGTAGGAAAAACACAATGAGAACAAAAACATTGGTTAGTGCATCTGCTCTTATAGCATTGTTTGCCGTCACCCCAGTAATGGCTCAAGACGGGAAGTGTGTGCCTAAGAGGATTACTTTTATTAATGACGTAGACTCTGGCCCCCTTTCCGTAAATATTATAGATTGCAACAATAATACTATGAGCAATGTAAATGTTCCTAAAGGAAAAAATTCCTATAACAATGTCGGAAACGATGTGTACATTGAGCTAGGCAACGGTTCGCCCCCCATTGATTCCAAATCTGTCCGTGAGATTATAAACAGTGACATTCCAGATGGTTTGAGCATAACCTGCAAAGCTCCAGCTAATGGCCCCCTTACTTGTACATCCCCATAAACCTTATTAGATTGTAGACATAACCATGCCCGCACCAAAAACCTGTTGGACGATTACGAATGAGTTTCCTGGCATGAAAAGCCAGGTCATGGGTCTCGCGGAGGCCATAGGCTTTCCTACCACCCATAAGACCTGTAAAAGGCGGTGGCCATGGGGATGGTTGGGACTGTCTTGGGGGAACTCCCTTAATCAATTAACGACGGATAGTGATCCTCTTTCCCCTCCCTGGCCAGATGTGGTGATTAGCTGTGGGCGAAGGTCCGCAGCTCTCGCTTTGGCGATTAAGAAACAAAACCGGGGAAAAACGTTTTGTGTGCATATTCAAGATCCCGTCACCAATCGCGGAGCATTTGATCTCATTGTAGCCCCCGAACATGACAATCTTCGCGGGCCCAACGTTATTTCTACGAAGGGGGCCCTTCATAAGGTAACCCCTCAAAAACTCGAGGAAGGTGTGCGTCAGCATGGTGCTCTATTCCAGCATCTTCCCCGCCCCTACAATGCTGTGCTCGTGGGAGGTGCCACCAACCGCTATCAGATGCCCCGAGAGGCCATGGAGGATCTCATTCAACAGATCCTCCTGATCCGGGACAACACCCAGGGTAGCGTTCTGGTTACGCCTTCCTTCCGCACCCCTTTTCGAGAGGCGCTCACCAAAGCCCTAGAGAATGAACCGCATGTTTTCCTAGCCAATATAGAAAAGATGAATCCCTATTTTGCCATGCTGGGCGTTGCGGATGCTGTCTTTGTGACGGACGATTCAGTGAATATGGTCTGTGAAGCTTGTGTCACGGGCAAGCCGGTTTATATCCTGCCCCTATTGGGTCATGGAGACACCAAGCCCAAAAAATTCATTCAGAGCTTAATCCAGCAAGGGGTGGTTCGTCTATTTCAAGGATCTATTGATTCCTGGATCTATGATCCCTTTAATGATACAGAGAGAATTGCAGCCCGCGTGCGGGAGAGGATTCAGTAATCAACATCATGGGAAGGTAGATGGACTTTGTCCTCCCGATTCACCGTTACATACACCCTTTATCGCCTCACAAAAGTCCTTACATTCTTTTTTTTCTCCCGGTCTAAGGCCAGAAGGTTTTGTGCAATGAAATAAACAGGCTTTCTCTACTTCCACACAATCACCTGCAGCCTCAGCTTGCATACCAGAGAAGCCATATATAATGAGGCCTAGTGCCAAGCCATAAAAATTGAATTTCAGCATAATAAAGTCCTTTCTGTTTGTTAAATCATTAATGTTAATTAAAACTATATAATTAAATGATTGAAAAATTATTAATCTTTCATAAAAACAATAGCTGACAACAGGAAGCTAAGACGTTACAGTAGGGCATATTTTACAGGCCTGTACTTTGATAGGAAACTATAATGACCTTAAAAATCAAGACATTTGTTAACCAAAAGCCATGTACCTTTTTTAAGGCGTTGGGTCATCCCTCCGTAAGAGAAGCGCTAGAAGCCTTTAATCACAAACCCATCTCTGCGATTTATGATCCGGAAGGGCATATCGACGATTTCTTGAGCATGACCAACATAAAAAAACCCCCCTTGGTTTATGTGCAAGCTATTGAGGCCTTGGGGCCCCAAACATCGTTGATCACGCAAATTCAAGAAGATATGCCTGACAGCCTGTTGCTTCTCTCTTTTGAACCGGAAAAGCATCTTGCTCAGATGGGCCATCTGCTTCCTCACGCTTGTTCGATAACAAGTCTTAAAGAACTGCGGCTGCCTGAAGAAAAACTCACGGATCCTAAAAATTATTTGTCTGATCTGAACTTCTCCACAAACTTTGCCTTTTTCCGGGAAGAAAAGGGATGGCATACCCGTCTCAAGAGCGCCAATTACTGGGCAAAGTATGGGTCTCAGAGCGTAAAATTATGGGCTATATTATTTGATGTGAGTGGCAAATTTCTTGGCTCATGGGAAGAGGACGTACCCCCATCCGTTCATTCGCTTGTCATTGACAGCCGGGATATCAAAAAGCGCTTTAACCTCCCCGATTTTACCGGTCAGCTTTTTATTCATCTCACAGGAACAAAAGGCCATAGCATCGTAAAGTATGCCCTGGATACGTTTCATGATGAAGGGATGCTTTCTGCAACCCATGATGCAAACGCTTGGCCCCCTGAATATTTTGCGGGTTTGCCCGCGCCTCGTGAGGGAGAGAAAGTCATCCTGTGGCTCCAAAATAGCCACCCTGTTCCTGCAAAGGGCGTCAGCCTCAATTTGATGGGAGATAGTCATAAGGTTTTTCTGGATCAAGATATCCCCCCCTTTGGAACTTATGAGCTTGATGTTTGCGATTATTTTCCTGATGCACGATGGCCCCAGCAAATAGAGATTCATGCAGGACATCATTTCGTGCGCCCACGTTATGAAGTGATTAACACCAAAGGATACCGTTGCATGGCCCACGTCAATGTAGAACGGAATGATCTTAAAGCTGATTCAAAAATTAAAGACTTGCGAGAGAAGGTGGGAAAGGGGTATATTTTACCTGCTCCTCTTCTTCCGACCAGTCTTTACACAACCTCTCTTCTTCCCACACCGATGAGTCGTGAGCTACAGTTCATGCCGCTCCAAGTTTTTGTGTATGATAAGGAGGGCGCTCTAAAGGTCACGCATTCCCTGGGCAACCTTCCCCGAAACTCTATCCCGTCTCTTGTGCTTAATGATCTTATTGATTTAGGTCAAGATTACGGTCATGTAGAGCTAGTCTATGATTTTAAAGCGGGAGAGGAGGCAGATGGATGGCTTCATGGCCTATTTCGATATGAACACAAAACCATGGCCGCTCAAGCAGAAACAAGCTTTGGGAGCCACATTTTTAACATAGCACTTACCTATAAAAATGAACCACAGTCCTATAAGGGGCCGCCGCCAGGGTTAAGCACGGGACTTTTCCTCAGAGTTGATGACGAGCTTGAAACCTTTTGTCATCTGATCTATCCCACATCTACCTCATGGCATAACACCTCGGACACCCAGTTTATTCTCTATACGAGAGAGGGCAAAGCTATTGCGGAAGCCTCGCTGAAACTCCCCTGCAGTGGATCCCGTTTGTGGGTATATCAAGATACATTTTCAAGCACCGATCGAGAAAAAGCTCGGGGGGGTTATGTAATGATTCAAGATAAAACCTGCCGTCTTTTCGGATATCATGGTTTACGGGATAAAAAGGGTAACTTCAGCTTGGACCATATGTTTGGGTTTTAGTGAACGCAATCAGGTTCGCGAAAATAAGCTTTTTTTGCAGGCCATACGACGATGAGACACCCCCCCCTCATACAAGGCATATGATAAAAATCTATTTGTTCATCTGGAGAGAGGTTGGGTGGTAGCCAGCTAACCTGATCTTTTGACACGGTAAACGCATCTAAATTGTATGGAATTCCTTATGATTATGGTAATCTTTCCTTACAAACGCACCAAAGGTGCGTCATTCCCGCGAAGGCGGGAACCCAGGACGATGCCTATACCCACTCTGCTAGGTATAACATATGCCAGAAATTACCTAGGTTCCCGCCTTCGCGGGAATGACGCCTGGAGGTAACTTATCCTCATTTTCGATTAACAGGCGTACTCTGACATTTAGATGCGTTTACCGTGAAACTTTTTGAGGTCATCTCGATTTTTAGCATTTAAAATGCCGGTTTAAAGACTTTCTAAATCTTTCCCTAGAGAATTCTTAACCCTCTTCTCCTATACTGAGAATAGATGAAGAGATAACATTAACATAGCGAAGGAATATAAGATGGCAGAAATTATTGATCTAGATTTTTACAGAAAATTTCGGATTATCTTGCCCATCCGTGGTACAACGCGAAAACTGATTCTTAAGGAGGATCAAACCTATAGGATTGGGTGTCAAGCTAAGCCTTTTCGCCGTAAGCGAAAGACGGATGTGGATCCAAAGGTAACAAAAAAAGATTAGGTGGTATATTATTTTAATATTTGAAAAATACCCCCCTAAACAAAAATATAATAATTAATAGTTTTTTTAATAAACATACAGTATCCTAAAATAAGATAGGTTAGATATATTAATGTGGTGAGTTGTTATGATGATAGATCTAAATTTCATTGAATTAAGAATTAGAAATGCAAATGCCTTATTAAAAGAAACACACGATTATATAAAATGGCAAGCCCCTTCCGATATTGAATATATGTCTCGTGATGATATATTCAAGCTTAGCTGTGAAGTGATGCGAGTGACGGTTCGAATCACACGTATCATTGGCTGGCTGGTTCTACAAAAAGCCATTTTAGATGGAGAATTTTCCCGAGAAGATAATTTCTCTGACAAGTCTCGTATTTTAAAGGGAAAATCGGGTCGTGAAAGTCCATCGGAAAATGATTTCCAACTTCCCCAACGCTTACGTGAGCTTTTAAAAAAAAGTCGTATACTCTATGAACAAACGATGAGACTCGAGGAAATTTCTCTGCAGGAACCTCCTTCTTCCGAAGAAATCAAGAAAATGGGGATTAAAGGTTGCCATGCGGTCCCCCCTTTTTATTTAAAAAAGAAGACGAACGATTCGGGCTAAGGATTACACTTCTTTCTTTAATTGAGGGAAAGTTTCCGGAATGAAAGGCAACATAACAAGCGCCAAAATTAAGCTTAGGGGAATACTCAGCAATGCAAACCGGTAATCGGACACCGTATAAAAGGGGACCCCATTTTGCATAATGCCGCTCCACGATAAATCCAAAAACCATCCAATAAGAGGCTGTACGACAAGCCCTAACATCATGACGATCATATTGGTAAAGCTGATGGCCGTGCCATTGCTTCCATGAGGCGTCAATTGACAAACAGAGGCAAAGATAAGGGGCTGTGCTGAAAAGATAAATCCCGCCATAAAAAGAAGGACATACATCATTGACAGGGGAATATCAGGAACATAGATAATCACGATATTGCATAGAATAGCAAGAACAGCACCGATCATCATAGGCACTTTTCTCGCTCGAAAGTAATCAGACAGCAAGGCTACAACAGGTGATCCAATCCCGACCCCAAAATAAAACATAGTGGTTATTGAACCGGCCGTTGCTTTATCCGTATCATAAAGTTCCATTAAAAAAGGAATGCCCCAGAGATCCACAAAAGCGAGCATGGGAACATACATAAGAGCTCCATAAAAGCCCAAAGCCCAAATACGGTAATCTACACCAATGGTTTTAAGGCGTTTAAAGAGGGTCTTAACCCGGGTGTCTGCGGTCTCGCTCGTTGCTAAGGGGCCTTCGGGAGGGGTATCGCTTACAAAAATCCAAATGCCGATCGTTAAAAAGATACCGATAGGGACCATGACATACAGCATAGCCTCTCTCCATCCCAATGCATTAATGAGTAACGCTAAGGGCGCTTGGCCGAGCGAGGCGCCAATTTTTCCTGCAAGAAGTGTAAACCCGACAACAAGCGCTAGCTTTTCTGGATGAAACCATAGAGTGGCAAGTTTTAAGGAGCCTAGAAACGCACAGGTGGATCCGGCACCAATTAACAATCGACCAAAGCAGGCCAAATAAAATGACTCGGATAACGCGAAGATAACCGTTCCTATCATGCAAAGAATAACAGCAAGTCTTAACAAACGGGTTGGACCAAATTTGTCCATAGCCAGGCCCACGGGAATTTGAAGGCTAGAATAAGAAATCAGATAAAAGGCGCTTAAGACACCTAACGCGCAAGCTTCAACAGAAAAATCCCTCATCAGGTCTTGCGTCATGACGCCAGGAGAGTTGCGCAGGATGAATTGATAGCTATAGAACAATCCTGCAAAACTCCAAACAAACCAAGCATTGAAGTCGGAGCGTGGACGCTTTTTTAAATTTGTCCCATGGGTCCCGGTATGGGCCATTCAATCCTCCTTTCGATTCAATATCATTTGCATGCTTATTTATGGTTGAATTACGCCGTTTTGTCTAGGGGCGCCTATTAACCATTTAAAAAGAAAAGATATTTTTACGGCAAATAAAAATTCTATAGTAGAAAAAAAGAGAATTTTCTTCATTCATGAATTAAGACCTGAAAAAAATTCTGGGAATAGGAGTTGCATAAACAATAAAGCGATACTACATCTTAATTTATAAGGTTGTAATTAAGCTGCCTTATTTAATAATTGCATTAGGGTTGTTATTATGATTAAAAAGTTCAAACTCATGTCTTCATCTTTTCTTATGGCAGTAACTTTGGCTGCTCCTTTCTCAAGTCATGCTATGGATACGGGTACGGAGTTCAATGAGATGAATTCCGATGCCAGAAAACTTATTGTAAAACAGGCTGCTGTTGAGAAATGTTTGGAGGAGAAAAATCCTGTTACCTTGAATATAACTCTACGTGACTTGGCACTGGTTTCTAGAGAATGGAAAGATACCGTCGTTGATATTATAAAAACCAATATGCAAGTGGGTCAACCAATCTGGAAGGCATGGCATGGCATAACACCCAAAAATGAAACCGTTTTTCAACAATTTTTAAACGGGACATTGGTTTTCAGGCCTAACCTAGCAAGTGATGAAGGAAAGATATCCTTAAAGATATCGGACATAACGACCCTTTTTAAGGGCCCGTTAGATTTATCCAAATGCGGAGATGTGGCTCAGAAATTGGTTATAACAACTGATCCATCGGTTTTCTTGGATAAAGATAAGTACGAGGACAAGTTTTTGATATTGGTGACGATGCGTAGTTTGATAGAGAAGAAAATCAATTCAACAGCGAGCCCTTTTGAACCGATTATGAAGGACTGGAATGAAGACATAGCGCCCGTCGGCATTTTCGGCAGATGGGGCATGTGGACAATTTTAAGTTGGCAGGACCATCACACAACGGCCAATTTGGATGACATTTCTTCAAAGAATTTATATGACAATTGGCAGGCAACTGGGTCGGATGCATGGCTGCTATTCGATGGCCTGGCGAGCGTGCTGCCCCGCGTAGGATTAGTGCGGGCGGATGCGAAAAATTTCATGTTCATTTTTAAACCAAAATAAGGATTAGGGATATTCCAAGTATCAACCTTGGCGCATGGACTCCAACATGATGCGATGACTTAGCACAGGGGTTCACCCTATTTACAACCTCCTGCAAGATGGCTTAAACTTCGAGTCACTGTAAAGGAGAGGAACTTTTCCATGACCCAGCCCCACTGCGCTCAAGCTAGCCCCTATGAAGTTGACTTGGAAGAGGGCCAAAACTATTTTTGGTGTACGTGCGGGCTCAGCCAAAATCAGCCTTTTTGTGATGGTGCTCATAAGGGACTCGGTTTTAAATCTCAGTGTTTTACAGTAGAAGAATCCAGAAAAGTTTGGCTTTGCGGCTGTAAACAATCCAAAAATCCTCCCTTTTGTGATGGTAGCCACACGGAAATCGGTAAGGAATGATCTTGTCTGAAAATTTAAAAACATTGCTCTCTATTTTCCATCATGCGGGTGTCGATGAGATTATTTCTTGCCAGCCTTATGATCGTTTTCAGGAGATAGAAGATACACTCCAGCTCCCTCCTCCCCAACTGGAACAAAAACCTTTCCAAACAGCCCCTTTGATTTCACCGAAAGCAGCCAGTAAATCTGCAGAAACCTCGGCGAGTGGGGCTCAAACCTTAGAGGATCTAAGAGCAGCCCTTCAAGCCTTTGAAGGATGCGCTCTTAAATACACAGCCACAAATCTCGTCTTCGGAGATGGAAACCCCAAGGCTCGGCTCATGCTGATTGGAGAAGCTCCAGGCGCGGATGAAGATCGCCAAGGTCTTCCTTTTGTCGGACAAAGTGGTCAACTGTTAGATAAAATGTTTGCAACCATTGGTCTAACCCGTCAAAACTTTTATATCACCAATATTATCCCTTGGCGCCCGCCCGGAAACCGCCAACCGACGCCTGCAGAGGCGGATGCGTGTTTACCTTTTGTACGGCGCCATATCGATCTTGTAAGCCCGGACTTTCTTATCTTGGTGGGAGGAACAGCAACCAAGACTTTGTTAGGGGGGCGAGAAGGTATCGTGCGTCTGCGGGGCTCATGGAAAGACTATACCTCAGAGATGGGAAAAAAAATGAAAGTGATTTCTATCTTCCATCCTGCTTATCTGTTGCGTTCCCCTGGTCAAAAGCGGGAGGTATGGCTTGATCTGATTAAAATCAAACATTCTCTGATAGAGGCAGGTGTCGAGTTAAGGGATGCGTGTTGAGCTTCTCCTCTCGGGCGTCTCCCCGAGAGCGCGAAGCGCGAGTCGGGGACCCAGGAAAAAGCTAGCAATGCATCAAATATTTCCTGGGTTCCCGCCTGCGCGGGAATGACGCCCGAGAGGGTGGAAAAGATCGTCATTTTGCGAAGTAAAGGGGCGAGTGAGAGTTACTCACTTTCCGTCGTCACCACGATCCCCGTCAAACTATTAGAAGACGCTTTTTCAATTTTCACTTCGAGGCACTCGCCATAAAGACGCGCCGGGGCTTCAACATAAACGGATTGTGCGTAAGGGGTTTTGCCTAATAATTGACCTTCTCTTTTACCCCGCCGATCAAATAAAACAGGCATAGACTTTCCGACGCAGCTCTCATTGAAGGCTTTTTGTTGTGTAAAAAGAAGCTCCTGAAGGCGGCCCAGGCGCTCGGACTTAATCTCTTCAGGGATTTGATCCTCCAGCAGCGCCCCTGGTGTACCAATACGGGGACTGTATTTAAAGGAATAGGCTTGACCATAACCGACTTCGCGGACAAGGTTGAGGGTATCTTGAAAATCTTGTTCGCTCTCTCCTGGAAAACCCACAATAAAGTCTGAGGAAAGGGCAATGTCAGGACAATGCTTCCGCATTTTTTCAATAATATCAAGGTAATGTTTTCTGGTATGTTTGCGATTCATGACTTCCAAAATACGATCTGATCCGGATTGGACGGGCAAGTGCATGAAGGGCATAACTTGAGGAATATCACGATGAGCCATCATTAATCCTTCATCCATATCCCGGGGGTGAGATGTCATATAGCGAATTCTAAATAGACCCTCAAGTGTGGCCAAATGGGCCATGAGTTGACCTAAGCCCCATTCCCCCTCTCCATGAGGGGATAGCCCGTGATAAGCATTCACATTTTGCCCCAGGAGCGTTATTTCCTTAACCCCCCGTTTAACCAGGCGTGAGGCTTCTTCATGAATGGCAGAAATGGGCCGTGAATATTCAGCCCCCCGCGTGTAAGGGACAACGCAAAACGTACAAAACTTATCACAGCCTTCTTGAATCGCGACAAAGGCTGAAGGTCCGACAGTTGTGTGCTCTTGAGGAAGATGATCAAATTTGGACTCTATAGGAAATTCTACATCCAAGATGCCTCGTCCGGGACCTTCTTTTTTGTCTTTTGAACGTTGAGCCCGCGCAATCATTTCAGGCAGTCGGTGATAAGTTTGAGGGCCTAGAACGATATCAACATAAGGCGCCCGGCGCATAATTTCTGCCCCCTCTGCTTGACCTACGCATCCTGCAACTGCCAGAATCATTTTTTCGTCCTTGTGGGGACGAATACGTCCCAAGTCTGAATACACTTTTTCTTCAGCCTTTTCCCTAATATGGCATGTGTTTAAAATCACCATATCCGCCCCTGCAGGAGTGTCTATCAGAGTATACCCTAATGGTTTTAAAATATCGGCCATACGCTCTGAATCATAAACATTCATCTGGCAGCCATAAGTTTTGATATATAGGTTTTTCTCAATCATCTCATTATCTCTTTTGCTCGGAAAGGGGTTTTGCGAAAGCATCGAGAAGCCCCCGTTGAACGGCCTCAAAACTGGCTACTGAAAGGTCCTTGCGAGAGGAAAATTCTGTAGGGTTCATGACAGGATGAAGGTGGACAACCACTTGAACCGTTCCCCACTGAGCCAGCGCCCAAAGATGGGGCAGCATCGCAATGTCAGGACTAAACCATCCGCAAAACTTACGCATGCAAAGCGGCATAGGAAGTCCATCCCACCCCGCATATGTGACCGTAATGGGCTGGACCACCACATTTTTTTTCATGGCAACATCAAAAAAAGAACTGCCAAAAGGGAGGATACGGCATCCATCTGATGTTGTCCCTTCAGGAAACAAAATGAGGCTTTCTCCTCGATCAAGATATTCAATCAGTTTTTCTGTACCATCCGCAATCGCGTTCCTGCTTCTATCAATATAAATCGTTCCTTGTTGGGTCGCGAGCCATCCCATAATGGGCCATTGTGCGACTTCTTTCTTAGCAACAAATCGTGCAGGAACAAAGGTTCCTAAGACAAGAATATCGATATAGCTGGAATGGTTGGATACAAAAAGTGTAGGATTGGTCTTGGATAGCTCGCCTTTTATGATAAGTTGATGGCCAATGCACTTGCGCCAATTCGATAAGTAAAACCGTCCAAAACGAAACCCTAAGGGTTTGTTAACCTTTAGCAAAACCCAATAAAAAGGCGTATAGGTTATAAAAACTAAAATAAGGAGAAAAAATCGCCAAATAGCAACTATAGGTGCGCGGGGCATTATACCTCCTTATCCATACTTGAGATATACTTTTGTACGTAGCGTTCCCCTACTGTTGCTGTTTTAACAATGATGCACACATCGATAGAGTTAAAGAGAGTATCTATAAATGCACCCTCACCAACGAATCCTCCGACGCGCAAATAAGCTTTCAACAAAGGAGGCAATTGGCGTTTAGCTTCCCTGAGATCGACCTTATCTTTTGAGATAAGATTCATGTCTAGATAATGGATGGGGAGAGCTTGTGTTCTCAGCACAGCAGGCGCTAAATGGAAATGGTGGAGATAAGCTAAAGCTTGCTCATACTTAGAAACATCTGTCCCCACAAAACTTGCGCACCCAAAGAAAAGGTCAACTTTATTGAGTCGCGTGTATGCTCCAATGCCTCGCCATAAAAGTTGCATGGTAGGTTTTGTCCGATAGTTTTTATGGACACAAGATCGAGACAGTTCCATAATTTGCCCAGGGTAGGCAAGAAGTTTACGAACATCAAATTCTAAAGCTGTATAATGACCCCCATGTTCAAGAGCAGCTTCTCTTAACATAAATCGATAAGTTCCCACAATTTTATTATGGGTACGATCAATAGCCAGTAGAACATCACAAAAATCATCGATAGGAGAAATATCGCGCTTTAAAAGAGCCATGGTTTCATCAGGCTGGGCGCCACACTCATCATAAAAAATTTCATAACGCAACAGCTGTGCGGCTTCGATCTCTTCTTCTGATTGAGCAAGACGGACTTCTAGATTTCCTGCCCTTAAAAGGGGAAGAGTTTTTGCGAACCGATTAAAGGATGTTTTCATTGTGCTATTTATCATTCTACCAAGTTTTTTTTCAAGCCCTTTTAGGGGAAGGGTATATAATTTAAAAAATTGATACATTATTATGATAATGCAGACTATAGAATTTTTTAAGTAAATGCAACAGCTACAGAACTATTATTTTAATGAAAGAGAATTTTTAAGTTCATTTGTTATTTCTCTAGCCCCTGGTGGAGGCAACCTTTTATGAACAGCTACCCCTCAATGCTTTTCAAAAAACTCAAAGCATGGACAAGCTTATTTTCAGGTCTTAGATAATAATTCGGCCTTTTCCCTAATGAAATGAATCCATTTTTTATATAAAAATCTTGGGCCTCTTGATTATCTTCAGCGACTTCGAGAAAAAGTTTGGAGATCCTGTGCGCTTTTAAGCTTTCAACAAGTGCATTTAACAATTTATTCCCCATTCCCATGCGTTTAAAGGATGGGGAGATTCCCAGGGTTAGAATTTCGGCTTCTCCTGCCACTTCGCGCCATAAAATATACCCGCAAAAAACCCCCTTTTGTTCAATTTTGAAACCAAATACGCAGAGTTCTTTTAAAAAGGATTCAAAATCTTTTTCATTCCATCCCCTATAAAAAGTTGCTTGATGAAGTTGAGCAACTTGGCGGCAATCTTTGAGAGTAAGGGGGGTGATGTTCATTGGGGGAGTATATTTCTTAAATAAGGCATAAAATATTCATACCTTCGTTGTCATCCCCGCGTAGGCGGGGATCCAACAACCCGTTGCAATACCGATGGATTCCCGCCTTCGTGGGAATGACACCTGGGGGGATGCAAATGTTATATTTTTAAGATGCATTGTTTAAGATCCACATAATGAAGCACCATACGTAACGTCCGCTTCTCGGGCATAAAAAGGTAAAGCTTCAGAAACAAATTCTGGATTTTTAAAAAACGCATAGGCCAGTTTTTGAGCCCCTCTCCGAAGAGAGATCGCTTCCTTAAAAACTAAGCCATCAAGGAAGGGATGAAGGCCGCTACCCGTCAGAAGAGGGGGGGCGGAAGAGAGAAGAATCTTTTCCAAATCAGCCCGGGTTAAGCTTTGGAATTGTTGGGGAATACCTCTTATAAATCGCTGTGCAAACACATCCGTGCGTCGGGCTTCAATGAGCACCAAAACATCCTCTGCAAGTTCAAGACTTGCATAGGTTGCAAAGAAGCTATCTATTCCTTTCAAAGGAATGCCCCACCCCATAGAAAGTCCCTTGGCAAAAGCGATTCCTAGGCGAATTCCTGTAAACGACCCTGGCCCAATATTTACAATAAGCTCATCAATTTTCTGTTGACCTATAACTTCTTTTACCAATTGAGGAAGAAGGGCCGCGTTCTCCCGCTCTGCACTCTTTTCTTGAAAAGAAATTTCGTGATCTTTTTCCCACAAGGCGACGGAACATTCCCATCCCGCCGTATCTATGGCTAAGATCTTCATGAATCTATCCAACGCCGATGAACCCAGAGCCACTGGGAGGGACGCTCCAAAACCCATTCTCCGATCATTGTATTAATTTTCAAAAGCAAATTATACATATCCTGCGGATGATCCCCACAAGGGGTAAATTCTATAGGTGGATAAAAGGTTACACGAAAGTGAGAACCATGGAGGCGTTCAGAGCGGGCGGGAAGCAATGGGCAGTTTTGATTGAGATACATCCGGGCAACACCCTTAGCTGTCATCGCATCACGTCCTAAAAACGGGACAGAGATTCCTTCTCCCATTTTTTGATCAACGAGAAGGAGCGCATGCTCTCCTCGTTTAATAAGAGAGAGCAAACCTTTTGGTCCTCCCTTTTTTTTCGTGATCACGTTTTTAACGGCCAGTTTTTGGCATCGTAACATCAGGTAATCCACCCATGGATTGTTGGCGGATCTGTACATTTGGGTCAGATCAAAACCAACGGATTGAGCAGCTAAAGTAATCATTTGCCAATTTCCTGTATGCCCCGTAAAAATAATTCCAGGTTTTCCGTCTTCTTGAAAATGCTTTAAATGTTCAATGCCATGCACTTCTATATTCCGTAAAGTTTTTCCATCCCAAAATGCGTCCGCATTGGCATATTCTGCAGCAAGGCGCCCATAATTGTCCCACATCCCGACTACGATTTTCTCCGTTTCAATAGAGGTAAGCTCGGGAAAACATTTACGAAGGCTTGAACGTGCTCTGTTACTTAGAGGCAACAAAGGCCCAACATGACGGCCAATCCACCCCCCCAAGTTAACAGAAATATTAAAGGGTAAGATGTAATGAAAAAATATAAAGGCGATCCAAACGAAAAAAGCTTCAATTAAGTGGCGTATTTTTTTTAAAAAACGAATCATTCAGTCCTCCGTGTCCGTATATTCAGATTTGCGCAAGAATGAAAAGAATGCACCCCGTAGCGTCATTCCCCCGAAGGCGGGAACCCAGGAGATTTTTTTTGATACATACCAATCATGAATGAAAGTACGACTTCCCCCTTTGTTGTCATCCCCGCGTAGGCGGGGATCCAATAACTTGTTGAAATATTGATGGATTCCTGCCTTCGCGGGAATGACACCGGTGAGGTTGCAAAAAGATAATTGCAAGTTTGATGGGTATAAAACCAAAAAAAGTCTCCTGGGTTCCCGCCTTCGCGGGAATGACGCTAGTGAGGGTTTCATTAAGTAGTCCTCCCGAAGGGACAAACTTTCTGAAGAATAAAGTCGCATATTTTTTCAGAATTTTCAAAAACAATCGTTATATCTAAAATATGCAGTTGTTCTTGCCAGGGGAGAGGAATTTTTACAAAGTCTTTTCGGGTCGTAACGAGAACACTATTATGCTTTTGAGCAAGCTTTTGCAACCTTATAAGGTCTTCAGTTTTATACTCATAATGATCAGGAAAGGTTTCTGTCGCGATAAGATCAATTCCTAATTCTTTTAAAGACATATAAAATTTTTGAGGAAAACCGAGTCCACAAAAAGCAACAACCCGATTTGATGTAAAAGTGAGAGGTTGAGGTACTATTTTAGCTTTGAAAGAGGGAGCACCTAAGCTCTCTTTCTGAATATTGAATACTGAACACTGGACACTGGATTCCCCAATCTCGATAAAACCATCAGCTCGTTTAATCCCCTCTGACAGTTCTTCTCGCAGAGGTCCAGCGGGTATCACACGTCCATTTCCAAATCCTTGCAACGCGTCAATCACAACTAAAGAAACGTCCTTATAAAGAGTGGTAGTTTGATGTCCATCATCAAGAATAATAAGCTGAGCACCTTGCTCAATGGCTTTTTCAACACCACAAGACCTTTTTTTCGCAACCCAAGTTGGAGCATGTTGTGCTAAAAGAAGGGGTTCATCACCTACCTCACAGGATTTATGATTAGCCGGGTCAACCCTTAAAGGTCCTCGTTCTCGTCCCCCATACCCACGTGTTACAAAATGAACACGATACCCTCGTTTTTCTAAGATGCTCATAAGGGCTATGGCTGTTGGGGTTTTCCCTGCTCCTCCACAAACAATATTTCCTATGCTTATGATAGGAACTGGAAAATGCTGGGGTTTTTTAAAACGGGAGATTGTTTTTCCTAGCTTCCCGTAAAGCCATCCCACGGGCCATAGAAGGGTTGAGAAAAAACCTCGATACTCATACCAAAAACTCGGGGTTTTCATTCCTTTTTCATCCTCAAGGTCTTTAAATGAGGAGTCAGAAGGCTCATTAAGTTCGAGAGTTTTTCTTCGCGATAAATTTTAAGGCTGAGGGGTTCTTTATAACTTTCTTTTGGCCCTGTAAACCAGGGACGAATAGAATGAGCCAGTTGATCCCCATCTTGAACTTTTTCACTCAATTCTAAGGATGAAAGAATTTTGTAAAGTTCATGGTTATTAAACGTGTGTGGACCGTAAAGCACAAACGCCCCTAATTGAGCTGCTTCAATGGGATTGTGTCCCCCTTTTTCCACAAAAGTTGCGCCCATAAGCACAACGGGAGCGAGAGCATAGAGAGTCGCTAACTCTCCCAATGTGTTTCCAATATAAAGATCCACGCCTGTTAAAGACGTTGCTTCCGTTTGAAGAACAGAAACGAGCCCTTCTTTTGAAGCAAGACGTTGAAGGGAGTGGGCTCTCTCAATATGACGCGGCACGAGCAGTGTCAGGAGATCGGGATGGTCTTTTTTAAGGATCTGATGGGCTTTAAAAACAAGCTCTTCCTCTCCTGGGTGGCTGCTTGCTGCGAGCCACACAGGTCGTTTTCCTATTTGTCTTTTTAAGGCTTCATACTTTTTGAGGTCTACGTTTAGAGGCGTCGTCATGACCTTGGCACTGCCCATGATGGAAATGTTGCTGGCGCCTAAGATGTGAAAGAAAGAAGCTTGCTCTTCTGATTGCACAGCGCAAAGATCAAGACGAGAGAGAAGAGCTGCAATCATCCCTTTGAGTTTTTTCCAATTAGAAAAACTTTTCAAGGAAATTCGCCCATTTAAAAGGACCGTTGGGATGCCCCTCTTTTGCGTCCCATGCATAAGATTAGGCCAGAATTCTGACTCAATCCACACCGCAAGATCTGGTTTCCAATGTTCTAAAAACCGATACACGGCTTGCGGGGTATCTACGGGACAAAATTGATGAATTGTGTTTTTAGTTAATCTTTTTTCAACAATCGTTGCGGAGGAAGTTGTGGTGGTTGTCAGAAGAAAATGAACGTGTGAAGAGTGTTTTAAAATGGCCTGGATGAGCGTTAGGGCAACAATTGATTCACCCACGCTCACGGCATGTATCCATACAAGGGGCTTGTTCGGGCGAGGGACATTTGTAAATCCTCTCCGCTCACGAACGCGTGTTTTATCTTCTCGTCCTCTAAAACTTCTCCACCTTAAATAAGCCAAAACCAAGGGAGCACCCACCCATGTAAGTGCAGTATAACTATTCCGTAAAAGACTCATGATGATCCCACTGGAGCTGCGTCATTGCGAGGAGGGGCTGTGCTAGGACTAAAATGAGTTGATAACAATCTTAAGTGCGCATGCATTACCCCCATTAACATGCCTCCTGGCCGCAATAAATGTCAGCCTTTCGGGTAAGCGCTCTTAAAGCATCTTCAAGCTCTTGACGTAACTCCTCATCACTTTTGGAGGAACCAATAACTTCAATAGGGTCACCATAAATAATGACACCTTTTCCAAAAGGGAGGGGCAGGAAAAAATGATCCCAACTTTTCATGAATTTCCCACGAGTAGAGGAATAGGAAACAGGAAAGACAACAGCGCCCCCAAGTCGGGCCATCTGAATAACGCTCAGGCTGGCACGGTGGCGAGGCCCTCGCGGTCCATCGGGCGTAATACCGATGGATTTTTTTTGCTTCAGAGCTCTGACAATTGATAGTACAGCCCCTTTCCCCCCCCTGGTAGAAGAACCAACAATCGATCCAAATCCAAAATTCTGCACCAGACGTTGCATGATCTCTCCATCGGGGTGACTTGAACTGAGCATGTAAATCTTTTGAGGGCTTAGCCATGCTTTTGGCATCATTAAAAGTCGCCCATGCCAAAAACACCCAATGATAGCGGCCTTGTTGTGCCAGTATGGTTCGGGGTTTTCTTTTCCGATAAATTCCCATCGGTTGGTCAGCCAAACAAGTTTTACATATTGAGTAATACCAAAAGCAACAAAAGCTCTTACCTTGGCAGACTTACGAATTGTTTTAAGAAGCTTCACGTATTTTCTCTCCTAAGATGCCATTGACATCGTATCCGTTACAAATTGAAGATCCACTAAGCGAGCATAGGTTTTATTATTTTCAAGAAGTTCTTTGTGAGTCCCGTTTTCTGACACTTCACCTTCTTCAATCACATAAATCATATCTGCATCCATGACCGTCGAAAGACGGTGAGCCACCACAACTGTTGTGCGCCCTTCCATGAGTCGATTTAAAGCCGCTTGGACCTGTCGCTCCGATTCCGTATCAAGAGAAGACGTTGCCTCATCGAGTAAAAGAACGGGTGCATTTTTCAGCATAGCCCGTGCAATGGAAAGACGTTGGCGCTGCCCTCCGGAAAGACGCACGCCTTGTTCACCTACAACCGTATCATATTGTTCTGGGAGCTGCATGATAAAATCATGGGCCGCTGAAGATTTTGCTGCATGGATAATATCTTCTTCCGAAGCTATTCTTCCACCGCGACCATAAGCAATGTTAGCTTTTACTGTATCATCAAACAAAATCACTTCTTGGCTTACAAGAGCAATCTGAGAACGAAGGGAATTTAAACTTACCTTTCGGATATCAAAACCATCAATTGTGATTGACCCACTCTTAACATCATAAAAACGAGGAATAAGGTTTAAAAGAGTCGATTTTCCCGATCCGCTAGGTCCCACAAGCGCGACTCTCTGACCTGCTGAAATGCTTAAAGAAATATCTTTGAGAGCATTTTTACCATTGGGATATGTAAAATTTACATGATCGAGCACTATTTCTCCCTTATGTATCGTCAAAACAGGGGCGTGGGGAATACTCACAATCAAAGGTTTTAAATCAATAGCCGCAAAAATTCGAATGGCTGCAGCCAGCCCTTCCTGTAAGTTTGCATTCAGATTTGCAAGACGCTTCATCGGCTCATACGCCAACAAAAGAGCCGTAATAAAGGAAATAAATGTCCCTGGTGTACGATTCCCTGAAATAACCTGTGTTCCCCCATAAAGAATCACGATCACAATGGCGATGCCACCTAGAGTTTCCATAATGGGATGAGAAGCGGCTCGTACGCGGCCTGCCTTAATATTAAGACGACTGAGGTTATTAATAATCTGATGAGCGCGTTTTTGCTCAACGTATTCCATAGCATAGGATTTTACGACACGCATTCCTTGGAAGACTTGATGTAAAAGAATGGTGAAAATCCCCATCTCCTCTTGTGTGTTCAAGGAAACTTTTCTCATCTTTTGACCAATTTTCACAATGGGAACAATAGCGATGGGAAAGACAAAAAAGGCTAAGGATGCAAGAAGCCAATCTTGATAAAACATTAACCCAATAAGGAAGATAATAGAGAGCGTGTCTTTTCCCATACCCGTTAAGGCTGTGGTGACAGCATGCCGCATCAGATTCACATCATTCGTAAATCGTGAAACGAGCTCTCCACTTGACCGTGCGTGAAAATAGGCAAGGTCAGCAGCAATAAAGTGGTCAAAAAGACGCTTTTGAATATCTCCAATAATTTTTTGACCGACATAAATCATACTGACAGACTCCCCAAAGCTTGATATTCCTTTAAGGACAAAGACGCCTAAAACGATACACGCCACCTGCAGAAGCATGCCTTCATTACGCGCCACAAACACATCGTCAAAGAGAGGTTGGAGCATTTTTGCCAAAAGAGCCGTTGTTAAGGCAGCACAAGCCATACACAAAAGTCCACCGACCACATGCCATCGATAAGGTTTTATATGTTCGCCCCATAAGCGAATTACAAGAAAAACACTTGCTTTATCTGAAAAGATCTTTATAAAATTCATTAAACAACTCGATTAATTTCTTTTCTTTTAGTTGATTAGACGAGAAAACACAATAGCAATAAACAATAACAGTCCAACTTTCCTATTTGATTCAAATCTTTTAAGACAATTGCGTGCATCATCTTCTCTGAAGAAGAAAGTTTGCCAAGCAAGTTGAATGGCTATAAGAATCAAAAAAAACCAGTAAATCCAATTAAGTTGGGCGACGATAGCCCCTATTCCCCAAAAGACAAGGGCAGAGCCATAAACTAAACATAAGAAAATTTTGGGAGACGAAGAGACCGCAAGAGCAGAAGACTTAATACCTGCTAAAAGATCATCCTCCCTGTCTTGAAAAGCATAGATTGTATCATATCCTATTGTCCATAAAACGGCCCCTCCATAAAAAAGGAAGGGCACGGATGAGAGCGTGGGATGAAGACAGAGCCAGCCCATAAGAATGCCCATATTAAATGTAAACCCTAAAAAGAGTTGGGGCCAATAGGTCATCCGTTTCATCCAGGGGTAGAGAAACACAAGGCCGAGAGCGATAAAACCAGCCGTAACCACAGATGGGGGGAGAGAGAAAAGAATGAGAGCACCGAGACCAAGAAGAACACAAAGAAAAGTAACCGCTTCTTTTGAAGAAAGTTCTTTTGCAGCAAGAGGACGGACGGCTGTGCGGCTGACTTGTGCGTCTAAATCTTGGTCAATGATGTCATTATAAACGCACCCTGCACTACGCATGATAATGGCGCCACAGGCGAAGAGAATGAGGAGATATAGTGAGGGCATTGCCGGGCTTGCCAGTGCAATCCCCCACCATGATGGAAAGAGTAAAAGCCAAATCGGCATGGTCCTGTGAAGACGGGCGAGTCTTATGTAAGTTTTATAACGTGCATCAATCAATTTGTGTGCTCCTAGTAGGCTCTCATTATAGATTATTGTGAAGTTTTAAAAGTTATTTTTCAACCCCCCGGCCGTCATCCCTGGTAGAAGGGCTCATCTTAAAACAGGCGGAACTTGGTTGAGGGAATACACCTCTTTCGAAACTCATTCCCGCTCCCCCTCCACTGTCATCCCGAACTCTTTTTGGGATCTCTTTTAGATGCTGAAATAAGTTCAGCATGACAACTTTGGGGTAGGATAGAAAGTTTCGAAAGAGGTCTAATGATGATGTCGATACATGACGACCTTAGCGTTGCTAAAAAAACACCATAATCTTCAAAAGATCTATAATATTTTCAGATAATTTCTTTGTCCATTGAAAAACAAGGAAAAATAGAACTGCCCATTTGGCCAAAAAATTAGGAGCTCTCGAATTTTGTTGGTATTCTGTAAACGATAACAAAGGGCACTCTATGGGCTGTTTGATTGACCCCCCAGAAAGTGTATATCGCACTTCCCCACGTTATCAAAGGCGCAGTTTGACGCTCTGAAACGGAACCAGAGAGAGTCTTGTGGAAATTTAAGACCGGTCCCACAGGGCTCAATCCCGAGGAAGACAGAAGAACTGCACCAAAAGGCAGAGGCAGAGACGGTGTTACACGTGTCCGCCCCTAAAACCGATCCCGGGATCATCTTTTATAGGTAAAGGCTACCAGAAAACAAGAGGTAAAGAAAAGAAAAAGAGAAGCAAAAGAGAGATTAGAGGCCATTTGCCAACACTTCAACCCTCAAGAACAACCACTTGTAGACCCGCAGGTATCGCACTTCATGCAGGTGCCATTGCGCACAAGGGTGAAATTTCCACAATCCCCACAGGCATCTCCCGCATAGCCTTTTAGACGAGCTTGAAAGCGCTGCTCTTCCACTTCCGTGATGGCCGTTGACCCCATGACGGGTGCGGCTGATTCTGTGCCTGTTGCCTCGTGAAGCAAGTGAAGATCTTGATTGGCTACTTTCACCGGCTTGCCAAATAAATTGTTTCGAACATAGCCATTGCTGGTCAGACGGCTGACGAGTTCCCCTTTGTCCTTTCCTTTATTTACCAAGCTTCCCTTTTCGGCCTCACCCCTCCCGATTGTATCCGGCGCCAAGTCTTGTGGCTCAACATGCGCAAGGTCGGTACGACCCATATAAGAAATGGCCAGCTCTCGGAAAATGTAATCAAGAATTGAGGTGGCCATTTTGATGGTATCATTTCCCGAAACCGGACCAGAAGGATCAAAACGAGTAAAAACAAAAGCATCCACGAATTCTTCTAAGGGCACGCCATATTGGAGCCCAATAGAGATGGCCATGGCAAAATTGTGCATCAAGCTGCGGAAAGAAGCCCCTTCCTTATGCATATCAATAAAGATTTCCCCGAGATGGCCATCATCATATTCACCGGTTCGCAGGTAAACTTTATGCCCTCCCACCACGGCTTTTTGCGTATAGCCTTTGCGACGATTGGGGAGTTTTCTGCGCTCTGCATGATCCATATACCGTTCAATAACTCGTTCAACCATTTTTTCTGCCACAACTTTTGCTTTTTCTGTGGCGGGGAGTTCATGGAGCTCTTCCTCGCTTTCTTCTCCTAGAAGAGAAGCATTTAAAGGCTGGGAAAGTTTTGAGCCATCCCGATAAAGAGCATTGGCCTTAAGGCAGAGACGCCAAGACAGCAGATAGGCTTGCTTGCACTCTTCAATCGTGGCCGAATTGGGCATATTGATGGTTTTAGAAATGGCTCCTGAAATAAAGGGCTGAACAGCCGCCATCATGTGAATGTGGCTTTCCGCCGTGAGATAGCGCTTACCCGTTCTGCCACAGGGATTGGCACAATCAAAAACAGCTAAGTGCTCTTTTTTAAGGTGGGGTGCCCCCTCCACGGTCATTGTTCCACAGCAGTAAGCATTTGCGGCTTCAATATCTTCTCGCTTAAAGCCGATGTGGGTGAGGATATCAAAACTGACGTCATGGATTTGCGCATCGGTTAACCCAAGAACTGTCTTGCAAAAAACATCCCCGAGAGTCCAGCGATTAAAAACAAATTTAATATCAAAGGCGGACTTTAGGTTATCTTTCAAAATGGTGATTTCCCGGCTCGTAAAGCCCTTGGCCTGCAGAACCTTAAAGTTAATTTTGGGAGCATTTTCCAGTGTTCCATGGCCGACTGCATAAAGAATAATCTCGTCGATTTGTTTTTCCGTATACCCCAACACACGCAAGGCTTGAGGAACCAAGCGGTTGATAATTTTGAAATAACCCCCGCCAGCTAACTTTTTAAATTTTACAGTGGCAAAGTCTGGCTCGATACCCGTTGTATCACAATCCATCACCAAGCCAATGGTACCTGTTGGCGCAATACAGGTTGTTTGCGCATTGCGATAACCATGCTTTTTTCCCAGCTCTAGGACTTGATCCCAAGCATGGCGGCAAGCTTTGATAAGGTCAAGACTCGGACAATCTTTTTCTTCTAAAGGAACGGGCGGAATTTCAAGCTCTTCATAGCCCGCTTTTTCGCCGTAAGCCGCGCGCCTATGGTTGCGCATCACCCGCAACATATCTTTTTCATTCAGCTTATAATGCTTAAAGGCCCCCAACTGAGCCGCCATTTCGGCTGAAGTAGAGTAAGATACACCTGTCATAAGAGCAGACAAGGCTCCGGCAATGGCCCGTCCTTCTTTACTATCGTAGGGAATACCAGAAGACATTAACAGTCCACCAATATTCGCATACCCTAGGCCTAATGTACGGAATTCATAGGAAAGTTGGGCAATATCCTTTGAAGGAAAGTGAGCCATCATAACCGTAATTTCGAGAGCCATTGTCCATAAACGTGTTGCATGCTCAAAGGCGGGAACATTGAAGTGCAATTCTCCGGCCTGGATCTCTTTTCCGTGATGATTCATAAAGGAAACCAAATTGAGAGACGCCAAATTACAGGCGGTATCATCTAAAAACATATACTCAGAACAAGGGTTTGAGCTACGAATACGACCATTTTGAGGGCAGGTATGCCACTCGTTAATGGTGGTGTCATACTGAATTCCTGGATCAGCTGACGCCCATGCGGCATGACCAATTTGATCCCATAAGTCCTGCGCTCGTAGGGCCTTATAAACACTTCCATCCGTTCGCTTAAGAAGATCCCATTCCTTATCTTCCACTACTGCATGAATAAATTTGTTTGTGACACGAACAGAATTGTTAGAGTTTTGTCCTGCAACCGTCCGATAGGCTTCTGAATCCCAGTCCGTATCATATTCGGGGAATTCAATATGCGTATAACCCTGGCGGGCAAATTGAATAATCCTGTGGCAATAGTTTTCAGGAATCATGGCGTCTCGCGCTTCTCTTATTGCTCGATAGAGGGTAGGATTTTCCTTAGGATTGAATCGCTCATCCCCCTCCCCGGTCTGGCAAGCTTTGAGAACAGCAGACAGATGTTTTTTTGTTATTTTAGAGCCCACAACAAGGTCAAGAACCTTTTGCTCTTCGATGACTTTCCAACTGACAAACTCTTCAATATCCGGATGATCCACATCCACTACAACCATTTTGGCCGCACGACGTGTGGTTCCCCCTGATTTTATAGCCCCTGCAGCGCGGTCTCCTATGCGAAGAAAACTCATAAGTCCTGAAGAACGCCCGCCGCCAGAAAGATTTTCTCCTGCCCCTCTTAAATTTGAAAAGTTGGATCCCGTGCCTGAGCCATATTTAAAGAGACGTGCTTCCCGGGTCCACAAATCCATGATGCCACCCTCATTCACAAGGTCGTCATTCACACTTAAGATAAAGCAGGCATGAACTTGGGGATGTTCATAAGAGGACGTGGACGTTTTCAGCGCTCCTGTTTTGTAGTCCACATGGTAATGCCCTTGAGCAGGCCCATTGATGCCATAAGCCCAATGAAGCCCCGTATTGAACCATTGAGGTGAGTTCGGCGCACACATTTGGGCACACAGCATATAGCGCATTTCATCATAATAAGCTTTTGCATCTTCTTCACCATCAAAATAACCGCCTTTCCATCCCCAATAGGTCCAGCATCCGGCCAGGCGGTCAAAGACTTGTTTGGCGGTCGTTTCACTCCCATAGTGTTCTTTTTTAGGAGACGAGGAGAGGGCTTTAAGGTCTGCTTCTTTTCGCCAAAGCCATTCAGGGACGTCTTGTTCTTTGACACTTTTTAAAGCCCGAGGAACGCCTGCTTTTCGGAAGTATTTTTGGGCGAGAATATCACATGCCACTTGAGACCAAGAGGTGGGCACTTCAATTCCTTCGAGATAGAAAACAATGGATCCATCTGGATTACGGATTTCACTATCCGTTTTGCGGAATTCAAATGCTTGATAAGGATTTTGATCTGATTGTGTAAAGTGGCGTGCAATTTTCATAGGGTAGGTCCTCTTTCTTTTTAAGATGTTATTGTACCCTTAGGCTTCTCTGTTTCGACGGCGTTGCTTCGCCCCCATAGCAAGGGACAGACCTTGAAATCCTTTGGGTATATTCGTAAAAAACACAAGATGTAGTGTCTGAATCTCTATTCAACTACTATATGCTGTAGGAGAAGACGTCAATCACCATTTTTCGCTTGACAACCTAAGTGCTTGAGAGAGCAGCAGATCATTTTTTTACAAGTAGAGTGATAGCCAAATCCCCCTGTAAAATTATGGATTTCGCCCCTATAAATTTAGATCCTGGCCCCTATCCTTGCGAATGGGGGATCGTTTCAGAATCTCAAAAATATTTAATTTCAGTGAAATAGATGGATGTTAGCCCGAGCCTCATTTTTAATCACGCCCAGAGTGGACAGATCCTTTTCTTACAGGCATAATGGCGGTCATGATAGTCAATGAGGAAAAAACATGTTGTGGATAAAGCTTCGCACCTGGTTTAAAGGTGAGCTTGTCGGTAACGATTCCTTTGGAAATCAGTATTATAGAGAAAAAGGTAAGGAAACAATTAAGGAACGGAGATGGGTTATTTACAAAGGAATACCTGAAGCTTCCAAGGTTCCTGCGGAATGGCATGGATGGCTTCATCATGAAGGAGAACGACCCCTCCCTATTGAAGTGCTCAAAAGATGGCCGTGGGAAAAAACCCACATTCCTAACCTTACAGGTACTCCTTATGCTTATCGACCCCCTGGACATTTTTTGGCGGGTGGCAAACGAAATTCGGCTACGGGAGATTATGTAGCCTGGAATCCTTATGAGGTAAAAGATGAAAACTAATCTACTTGAAGTTGGGATGGGCGCTGCTGTGCTTATCGCATGTGCTTTTTTTGGTATTTTCGTGTATTCCACGAGCCAATGGAAAACGCCCCAAGGTTACGAGGTCATTGCAAAATTTGACCGTATAGACGGATTGATGCGAGGCGGAGACGTGCGCCTGAGTGGCGTAAAGGTTGGAAATATTAAGGACATTCACCTTGATCCCCAAACCTATATGGCAGTGGTTCACATGCACGTGGCGTCCTATGTGAGTCTCCCCACGGATACATCGGCTGAAATTGTCAGTGATGGTCTTTTGGGAGGAAAAGTTATGGCTCTTGTTCCAGGAGGGGAAGAAAAGATGATTCCTCCAGGAGGGGAAATAAAGTTTACTCAAGCGGCCATCAGTCTAGAGCATCTTATTGGGCAATTTATTTTTAATGCTCAAGATAAGAAAGAAGAAAGCCCTGTTGAAAAAGCGAGCAGTACGGTTATTAAATAGATGTTATACAGTATTAATGCTTTGATATTTAAATTCATGGCCTTCTTCGCTCTCTTCCTCACAACGCCGCTGTACGGACAACACTTTGGGTCATTAGTAGAGGAGCTTTCTGATTCGGAGAGGGAACAGCGGGAAAGCAAACAGGCGCCGCCCCCCCCCAAAGAAGAGCCTAAACCATTGGCACCTTCTTCAACAGAACTCCAAGCCGCAGAACTACAATTATCTCCTGAAGAAGATGACTTTGCGGTTGAGAAGAACGTCGTCACCAATGGAGTGACACTTCAAGGGCTGGATAAGCATACAGCTCGGGTGTTCATTATTGATGCCCATGTGGGGCAAACTATTGAATTTGGAACCTTAAAGATCGTCGTTCAGCATTGTGAAAAGGCCCCTCTTGAAAATCGCCAAGAATCTATGGCTTTTGTTAGAATCACGGAGCAAAAACCGAATAGCTCTGTCGGCGGCCTCTTCTCTGGTTGGATGTTTTCCTCAAGTCCGGCTTTATCTGCTCTTGACCACCCTACCTATGACGTATGGGTTAAGGAATGTAAGGTGTTGGATTTGGAAGAAGAGAGGAAAAAATAACTTTTTTAGAGTTTTTCACCACTTCTTTCCTTTGTATGCTTATAGGTTGTTTGGCAACCCCTCGGTCGTTTAGATCCGGGAATCCTATGGACTATGTCCCTATATAACGACCAGAGGAGGTTGGCAAATAGCTTCTTAATAAACGTCTAGCCCTGCGTGACAGGCTGAAAGAACGATAGCTACACAGCTAATAAGTGTTACAATGACAAAATTTTTCATGTTTCTCTCCTTTAAAAGGATTCATTTTTGAATCCTTTAAACAAGGTACATTATTTTTCTTAAGAAACTCTAAACTACGCCGCTTCTTCTTGAATTTTGAGAGAAAGCCATTTTTCAAGCCAATGGATATCATACTCCCCCATAATGACACTTGTCTCTTCTGAAAGGTTCCGATGGAGGGGCAAAAGTGTGTTGATGCCTGTAATAACGTATTCCTGCAATGCTCGCCGTAGTCGTTGGAGGCACTCTTCCCGGTTGTCTCCATAAACAATCAACTTGGCAATTAAGCTGTCATAGTAGGGGGGGATTTGATAACCTTGATAGACAGGACTATCGACACGCACGCCATACCCACCCGGGGCAAGGTAATCCTGAATTTTTCCAGGGGAAGGCATAAACGTTTCTGAACATTCCGCATTCACACGGCATTCAATGGCATGACCTTTAAACTGGATATCTTCCTGTCTAAAACTTAAAGGAAGCCCTGCAGCAACACGAATTTGCTCACGGACCAGATCAATGCCCGTAATCATTTCCGTAATCGGGTGCTCTACTTGCAGACGTGTATTCATTTCAATGAAGTAAAATTCTCCATCTTCATACAAAAACTCAATTGTTCCGACGCCATGATAGCCAAGCTTTTTGATAGCTCTGACCACAGTCTCACCCAGCTTTGCTCGAGCTTCTGCGGAAATAGCCGGAGAAGGCGCTTCCTCCCAGACTTTTTGATGATTTCGTTGAAGAGAGCAATCCCTCTCTCCTAAATGCACAGCGTTTCCATGCGTATCTGCGATAACTTGGATTTCAATATGGCGCGGACGTGCTAAATATTTTTCCATATAAACTTGATCATTTCCAAAGCAAGACCTTGCTTCCGTGCGTGCAAAATTCAAGGCATCCTCAAGACCAGCGGCGGTTAGGGCAACTCTCATTCCTTTTCCGCCCCCACCAGCAGCCGCTTTAATTAAAACGGGGTATCCCAGACGTTGTGCAAGAGATTCCACATCCCCCAGGGGATCTAAAGCACCATCTGACCCAGGCACAACCGGAATTCCCAATTCAAGGGCCGTCTCCTTAGCCGTAATCTTATCTCCCATGAGGCGGAGATGTTCAGGTGTAGGACCAATAAAAGTCATTCCATGCTCTTCTACCATTTCAGCAAAAGCCGCATTTTCTGACAGAAAACCAACCCCAGGGTGAATCGCATCCACGCCGCATACGTCAGCAGCTGAAAGGATGGCTTGCATATTCAAATAGCTGTCCCTCGCAGGAGGAGGGCCAATGCAAACACTTTCATCAGCCAGGCGCACGTGCATCGCATCGCTATCCGCAGAAGAATGAACGGCTACGACTTGTATATCCATTTCACGGCAGGCTCTTAAAATACGTAGGGCGATTTCGCCTCGATTGGCGATCAGAATTTTGTGAAACATTATAGGAATCCTTTATGTTTTACTCGAGAATGATAAGGGGCTCTCCAAATTCAACAGGCTTTGCGTCCATGACGCAGATTTCTGAAATTTTACCATCCCGTGGTGCACGGATGGGGTTCATGACTTTCATGGCTTCTATAATTAACAAAGTATCCCCTTTTTTTACCAGATCCCCGACCTTAAAGAAAGGGGGTTCGTTAGGCGCACTCGATAAATAAGCTGTTCCCACCATGGGAGAGAAAATGGGTTCTCCTTGAGGAGAGATGGGATCAGAAGAGGCAACAAGTCCAAGAGGAGAGACAGGGGTAACAGGCGGAGGTGGGGGGGCATAATGAGCGACGGTTGCTTGCACACCTGCTCGGACAACTCGAATACGTTGAGTTCCAAGCTGATATTCAATTTCCGTAAGACCGGTTTCATCGAGGAGCTTTGCGAGGCCTCTAACTGATTCGCCGTCTACTACAAATTTTTCAGACATTTATATTCCCTTTAGAAAAACAGTACTTAGATTTGCTTTTCTATATATATATTCGTATTTCTTAGCCTTCATAAGAAGAGTGTATACCCCACTCTTCTTCTTCTGGCAAGACAATCTTTGTAAGGTATTGTAAGAAAAAATGATTTGTTGCGTTTTTTCCTTGAACATCGTCCTGATAAACTCTGATGTTCGACGCTTTTAGCAAGATAACCTAAATCGGAAAATGTATCGCACCCTTACTCTCGAAGTTATTATAAAGGATTTATTATGTCGTAGGTGCACCATCTACAATAGGTTAAAGACCACTTCTATAGGTCCATTTTTTTTGCCAGCTTCAAGGCGTTTTTTAAATTGACACGTCCCTGACCATACATTTCTTGGCTTTTCTCCCACCACTCCTTTGTCACCTTTATGTGGTGAGGATTATGGACTGAAGAACTTGCAATGAACTGGTCTTTAGAAATTTCAATTCCTTCTGGATGCTCCTTTAATAAAGTGTTTAAAGATGCAGCTGTAAAGGTTTGTAATTCATAGGAGCACGAATGATTTTCATCGTAAAAAAGAGGTGTAGCGCCTTTTAACAAACAGTCTGCCACCATACTACTCGTAAAATGAGGGAAGTTACTTTGAGGGAAGTTACTTAATACAATAGCTGCTAAACCACTCACATGGGGCGCCGCCATAGAAGTTCCTGTCATTTCTCCATACGGAGCACTTTCTGGTGTTTCCATAAGAAAAGTGCTCTGAATTTGTGTTCCAGGGGCGGACAATGTTCGTGCTTGTACAACAGGGTCTTTCCCTGGGATATTGGAGGATGGATAAAGAGTTAATCCGTCCTGCATGAGGTTTGTGACCAACAGTAGATGACTGGCCGTTACAGGGCTGTGAGCCAAGGCTTTTGGAAGTCGATATTGGAGGATTGAGCTTTAGGAGCTACGCCTAAAGTCATGGGCGAATCATTTTGATCGACAGAATCAGAAACGATAATACCTGCCACGTGTAAACCATGATTTTTATCGTCTAAGCTGAGGCTTTTAAAAGATACTTCTCCCCGAAAATTGGGATTTTTGGCTTGATGTAAAATTTTTGAGGTTTGTTGACACTCTTCAAAACCATCTATGACTCCTACAATCACCCCCTCTCCCAAACGTTGAGAAGAATCATGCTTCTCAATTCCTAAGATTTGAGCACGTGAACGAGAGTAGATCTGAAAAAATGTAGGATTTTCCTTAATAAACTCGATACGTTTTTTTTCGCTAGCAATTTTTTCTTGGGTGTCTTTTAAAAAGGCTGGAAAAGCTTCCGCTACAAGCTCAAGAGGTAAGTGATCCCTCGGTTTATCCCTAAGTTCTGCCATTAATTTATTGCGATTTTCTACAGCTAATTCCAGCGCCTTGATTCTCTGATCATATTTCTCAATGAGCTTTTCTGGATGTGTAGTATAAATACGAAAAAAGCCTTCTCTAACACGTTCATCAAGCTCCCAAGGCTTACGAATTGTTTTTAATGTCAAATATTCCTCATCCCAAAAAGGATCATTAATAGAAAAGTTACCACTAGGGTTATTAGTTTGGTTTTCCCGATGAAATGCAAGCTTTTTTGCTTCTTCATTGCGCCCCGCAAGAATGAGCTTTTGCCAATCATCCAAAAATAATTCTACATATTTCTGTTGAATACTCTGTTTAGCGTTTTCTTCTTCTGGGAGATTCATTGCATGGATATCTTGACCCGTCATCAAACTTGCCAAAATAGGGATCATTGTAAAGTAATAAATATTCTTAAACATGGCAACTCCACAAATAAATTATCAATAATTAATGATTTAGTTATCGTAATCTAATATTACAAAATTTATTCTGAATGCAATGTAAGTTTTTATATAGTTTGTCCTGAATAAAAGTGGGAGGTTGTTGAATTATCACGGTCCCCGCAGGAACCTTGCAATTGTTTTACTTCAATTTTTATCGTGAGCGGTAGAAAGGGAGAGGGAAAGGACGCTCGTGGAGTTAGTGAAAGCAAACGGGGGGGGCGTAGAGAGTGAGGTTTCACCTAAAATAACTTGCAAACAAGAGGATATATGCTTATTGTCTGTCATAGAAGTAAGAGAATAGGCTAAAAAAATGATTCATATCCCCTTGTGGAAAACAATCCTTACGGTAGCAGTGTGTCTATTGGGAATTGTATTTGTCAGTCCTAACTTTTTCACCCGTGAACAGCTTAGTCATTTTCCCGGTTGGTTTCCCAAAAGCCAAGTGGTATTAGGCCTTGATCTGCAGGGGGGAGCTCATTTGCTTCTTGAGGTGGATTTTGATGCAGTAGCTAAAGAACAAATGCACGCCCTTACAGATGTTGTTCGCTCTGTTTTTCGGAAAGAACGAATCGGGTACACCGGTCTTGCTGCAAAAAAAGGCTTTGTTCTTTTTACCCTACGCAATCCAGCTGATATAGAAAAGGCCACGTCCCTGCTGAAACAAGCGGATGCACAAGTAGAGCTACAGGTCCTCTCACTCGAAAAAGGGCAAATGGAGTTGAAGCTCAATGAAGCTGCAATGCGGGAGAGAAAAAAATCTGCCCTCGCTCAATCCATTGAAATTGTCCGTCGTCGTGTGGATGAAACGGGAACGGCTGAACCCTTCATTCAACAACAAGGTGAAGATCGAATTCTGGTTCAATTGCCTGGTCTTAATGACCCCACGCGTATTAAGAATCTTTTGAATAAAACCGCTAAACTCTATTTCCGTTTTGTTGACTCATCCATAACGGCAGAGCCAGGCCAGCTCGTTCCAGGAGCTGATGTTCTGGCCTCTCAAGAGGAACATAATGGTCACCCCCTTTATTATGCCGTCAAAAAGCAAGTGATTGTCAGTGGGGAAAATCTTGTCGATGCCCAACCGGGTTTTGATCAATACAACCGACCGAATGTTGCCTTTACCTTTGATGCGTTAGGTTCAAAAAAGTTTGGCGAAGCAACAAGGAACAATGTGGGTAAGCTTTTTGCGATTGTCCTTGATGATAAGGTCATCAGTGCGCCCCGTATCAATGAGCCTATTCCCGGTGGAAAAGGAAATATAACCGGAAATTTCTCCGTTCAAGAAGCCCAAGACCTGGCGCTCCTTATGCGGGCTGGAGCATTGCCTGCGCCCCTTAAGGTGATTGAGGAACGGACTGTTGGCCCTAGCTTAGGGGCGGATTCTATTGCGGCGGGAGAGCATGCAACTATCATTGCCATCCTTATGGTGGCCGCCTTTATGCTTATTGCCTATTCTTTTTTCGGTATGGTCGCTAACATTGCAGTGATCGTTAATCTGATCCTTTTGTTTGCAATCCTCTCGATTACCCATGCTACCCTCACGTTGCCGGGTATTGCGGGTATAGCACTCACGATTGGTATGGCCGTTGATGCCAACGTTTTGATTAATGAGCGTATTAAAGAAGAGCTCCGCCATGGGCGGAAACTGCTGAGCGCTATTGATGCGGGTTATAATCGAGCCATGACAACTATTATTGACTCAAATCTAACGACCCTCATTGGTGTAGGTCTTCTCTACCATTTTGGGTCCGGGCCCACCCGCGGATTTGCCGTTACCACATCGATCGGTATCGTCGTTTCCATGTTCACTGCCATCTCTCTGACTAAACAGATTGTAGCGTGGTGGATTATGTGGAAGCGTCCTACCCATCTTCCTATTTAAAGAGAGGCTCCCATGGGATTACAACTTATTCCCTACAATACGAACTATGATTTTGTTGGAAAGAAAAATATCATTTTCGCTATTTTAGGATTGATTACGATTATATGTTTAGGCTCAGTTTTTTTCCATGGATTCAATTATGGAATTGATTTTAAGGGTGGGCTTTTACTCCAAATTCGCACCCATGAAGCAGCAGATATTGCAAAGCTGCGCTCTGATTTGAGTGGCATTGTCCATGGTGAGGTTACCTTGCAGGAATTTGGCTCTCCCAATGATGTATTGATTCGTGTGGAACGCCAACCCGGTGGGGAAGAGGCGCAAATGGCCGCCTTAGATCAAATCAAAGAAAAAATTGGCCCTAATGTGGACTATCGTCAAGTTGTTACCGTGGGTCCCAAAGTCAGTGAAGATCTTATCCGTAACGGTATTTATGCCGTCCTTTGGTCCTTGGTTGCCATGTTGATTTATGTTTGGTTTCGCTTTGAATGGCAATTTGGTGTTTGTTCCGTGATTACGCTAGCCCACGATGCGATCATCGTTTTGGGTCTCTTTTCTCTTTTTCAACTGGAATTTAATGAAACAGCCATTATTGCTGTACTTATCACGGTAACTTATTCGATTAATGACACGGTTGTGATCTATGACCGCATTCGAGAAAACTTGAGAAAATTTAAAAAAATGCCTATGGCAGAACTAGTGAATCACAGCATCAATGAAACCCTCTCTCGAACTATTCTAACCTCTACGACAACTCTTTTGTCCCTTCTTGGCCTGTATTTTTTTGGAGGACCCGTTATCGCCGCCTTTAGCCTTCCCATCATTGTGGGAATTTCGGCAGGGACCATATCCTCTATCACTATTTCAGCGCCCTTGCTTCTTTATATGGGAATGCGCTCTCAGGGGGTGGGTAATGGCTCTGAACCAAACAAGGCGAAGGGTATATGACAGAAACCACCCTCTCTTCCCTATTGCCTGACTATGTTGTTATTAATGACCCAACCTCAAAAAATAAGGACGTGCTCCGCACACCTGCAAAAAAAGTGATCTTCCCTCTGGATGAAGAAACGCGAGAAATTCTGCGTCATCTGTCTGCAAAATTTGACTCTGAGGATAACTGTGCTGGCCTTGCCGCTCCCCAAATTGGGTATGACCGCTGTATGATTATTTTTGCCATTGAAGAGGATGAAGATATCAAAAATTTTCGTCCTGACCTTACAGATACCATGCCAAAATCCATTTGGATTAATCCGTCCTGGACCCCCCTGTCCTCAGAAACGACCATCGATTGGGAAGCGTGTTTCTCCGTTGCGGACAGAGTGGGGCGTGTGTCTCGCTTTACAGAGATTTCATATGAAGCTTGGACGCCTGAAGGTAAAAAAATTGAGGGAACCGCCTGCGGCTTTCTCGCCCGTGCCATCCAGCATGAAGTTGACCACCTCAACGGAAAACTTTATATCGATTACGTCCCTGAGGCAGATCTTCTTACGCGCGAAGAGTTCAATAAGTTAAGGGATGCTGAGGAATAGCCTCCCTTTTCTTTCTTAATCATACCCACGTCCTCTCCCAAAAGGGAGACTCATACCAAGTTGCACCCAAAGAGCATACAAAACGCTGTTTTGTCCTGCTAAACGTTCGTCAGGCTCTAAAGGGAGGTCCCGGGACAAGCCCGGGATGATTGCTTTGGTGTTTTTCTACCCTTTAATGGAAAAAGGATATCAGAAACTACGCGGAAGCCGTTGGCTGCTCTGGGGTTGTTTTTCCTGAATTGGCTTGCTCTTGAGCTATTTGTCGTTGATAAAGATCCGCGAAATCTACGGGGGTTAAGAGGAGCGCTGGATAGCCACCCTCTTGAGTTGTGGTCGCTACAATCGAGCGTGCAAAAGGGAAAAGGATACGAGGGCATTCAATCATGAGGATTGGACGGAGATATTCTTCAGGAACCTCAGCACCAATTGTAAAAGCGCCCGCATAATCAAGATCTACTAAAAAGACTTGGGCGTCTTTTCGCTTCGCATCAACTTGGACACGCAAACTGACTTCAAAGGTTCGGTCAGCAATATTACGCGCTTGAGCTTCAATGTGGATGGAAATAGAGGGTCTTTCTTCATTTCCTGCAAGATTTGAAAGAGGAGCCGGATTTTCAAAGGAAAGATCCTTGATATATTGAGCACTTACCGTAAGAGGCGCTTGCATCTCACTTTCATGATTTCCCCCAAGATTTATTTTGTTTTCTTTCATTTCCTGCGTTTTTTCTTTTTTCTGTTTTTTGTCTGCCATTGTTTGTTCCTTTCAAAAAGTTAATGCGTATCTTACGGTATATAATAACGAATATCAAACCCCTAAATCCGATCGGCGCGCTCTATTAAGGATTAAATCTCTCGACGGTCGATGATAATCTCTCTCGTTATACGATGACTTAGGGGGGTTAAAATAGGATTAATAAGACCAAATTTTTTCTGGAAGAAGAGCATCTACCTAAGTTCATGCCAATGAGAATTCAGAGGTTGTCAAACAGAGGAAGGTGTGATGAACTTATGACAACTTAAAAAATAACCCCGAAACGTGACGTATGCCCCTTCTATCTCTTCCCTTCTTAACACATTCTTTACTTTTTTTGGTTCTAATGATGATCAGTATAAAGGACCTCAAGGACGGAATTATTCCTAATATTTTACTGGTGATGATGGCCCTGTTAGGGCTTCTCCAGTTTGGATATTCCCATGGCATGACTGTGGTAATTTTGGGTAGCCTATCTTATGGTCTCTACAAGTTTTATCCTTTGTTAAAAAATAAGGAATGGCTGGGATTTGGGGACGTAAAAATGATGATGGTTTCTGGTCTATGGCTTGATATTTCTCAGATCCCTCTTTTTTTAGTGGCGGGAGGGGGAATGGGCGTAGGAATGGCTATTTTTTGGCAAGCCTTGAGAAAGGAGCGGTGCTTTCCCTTTGCACCAGCCCTGGCATTTGCTTTAGGACTTTGTATTTTAGGGGATAACGGATTATCGATAGGAGAAAATAAGATGACGACGTTTACAGCACATAGTTTACCCCCCGCATCTGGCCTTAAGCCAGATTCTATTGTGGTGCTTATCCACGGTTATGGTGCCAATGGAAAAGATTTACTCGCCCTTGGGGACACTTGGTCAACTCTGTTGCCAAATACTCTTTTTATAGCCCCAGATGGGCCAGATCAAAGTGCACACAACCCTTTTGGCAATCAATGGTTTGGGCTATCTGATTGGGACCCCACTCAAAAACTTACAAAAGAACAAGTTTCCCAGATGATGGTCGAAATTCAAGAACTTACCCCTTCATTTAATCAATACTTAGATGGACTGTTGCACCTTCACGGACTTCCCCATGAAAAACTTGCTCTTGTGGGTTTTTCTCAGGGAGCCATGCTTGCCTTGCATATAGGCCTACATCGTCCCTTGTGTGGGGGTGTCATTGCCTATTCAGGAGCGTTTCTAGAGGACCTCAAGGAAGTTAAAGTTTCTTATCCATCCGTTCTCTTAGTCCATGGCACGGATGATCAAGTACTATCTCCTGTCTTTTCTCAAGTCGCGAAAGGCCGTTTAGAAAGCCTGGGCACTTCTGTAACCCTTTCTATTCTTCCAGGTCTTGGACATGGAATTGATGAGAGAGGCTTAGACATAGGTGGAGCTTTTTTAAAGGAAAATCTCTATAAAATTCCTCAGGCTGACTTGTCGGAACGGGCAAAAGCGAGTAATAGTTAAAGGTTGTTTGGCAACCCCTCAGTCGTCATCCCGGAATTTTAGAATTCCTTAATATCCGGGATGACGACTGAGGGGTTGTCAAATAGCTTCTTAAACGAATAGGAAAGTATGCATGGCACGACCCAAAATTTCCCTCATAGGCGCTGGCCAAATTGGCGGAACCCTTGCCTATCTTGTGGGTCTCAAAGAGCTGGGAGATGTGGTCCTTTTTGACATTATCGAAGGGACACCCCAAGGAAAGGCTCTTGATATCGCAGAGGCCTCTTCCGTTGAAGGGTTTGATGTCGCTTTTACAGGAACAAATGACTACAAAGACATGGAAGGGTCTGATGTGGTAATTGTCACCGCCGGTATCCCTAGAAAACCAGGGATGAGCCGGGATGACTTGCTGGAGATTAACGCAAAAACGATTCGTCAAGTTGGAGAAAATATTCGCAAGCATTGCCCAAATGCCTTTGTTATTGTCATTACCAACCCGTTAGATGTGATGGTATGGGTGATGCGGGAAGCGACCGGCCTGCCCCACCAACGTGTTGTGGGAATGGCAGGAGTTTTGGATGCAGCTCGATTTCGTTATTTCTTGGCCCAAGAATTCAATGTCTCTGTTGAAGATGTGTATGCCTCAGTTTTGGGTGGACATGGGGACAGCATGGTTCCTCTCATCCGTTATTCCACAGTCGCCGGCATCCCCCTTCCCGATCTTGTTCAGATGGGGTGGACGACCCCTGAGCGCATTGAGTCCATTGTCCAGCGCACCCGCCAGGGGGGTGGAGAAATCGTGAATTTGCTCAAAACAGGATCAGCTTTCTATGCCCCTGCCTCTTCGGCCATTGCCATGGCTGAATCCTATCTAAAAGATAAAAAACGTATTTTCCCTTGTGCAGCTTGGTTGAACGGAGAATACGGCATTAAAGACCTCTATGTGGGAGTTCCCGTGGTTATAGGGAAAGGCGGCGTGGAACGCATTGTAGAACTGCAGCTTAAAGGAGAGGAACAAACCATGTTTGACCATTCGGTTAAAGCTGTCCAGGAACTTGTGGCTGCCGTTCAAGCCATTGATGAAAAGGTCGCAAAAGGGCTGCTCACTACTTAAACACTTAAACAACTGGTAACCCCTAATGAACATCCATGAATACCAAGCTAAATCTTTATTATGTACCTTTGGGGTTCCCGTGCCCCAAGGTGGCGTCGCCTCTACCCCGCAGGAAGCCCGGACCGTCGCTCAAACGCTAAGCGGCCCTATCTGGGTTGTGAAAGCCCAAATCCATGCGGGCGGGCGAGGCAAAGGCGGCGGTGTAAAGCTGGCAAAGTCTTTGGAAGAGGTCGAGACCTTTGCCCATCAGATTTTGGGTATGACACTTATTACTCCCCAAACCGGCCCAGAAGGACGGCTTGTTCAAAAAATATATGTGGAAACAGGGTGTGCCATTGCCCATGAGTTTTACTTTAGCCTTTTGCTCGATCGAGCCACCTCACGTCTCATCTTTCTTGCCTCAACCGAAGGGGGCATGGACATTGAAGAGGTGGCTCATGCTCACCCTGAAAAAATTATTAAAACGATCATTGATCCCGCCACTGGCTTCCAATCTTTTCATGGACGAAAACTGGCCTATGGCTTGGGTCTAAAAGGGGAGAAAGTGAGGGAATTAACCGCTTTTGCGAAGGGCATTTATGAAGCCGTTACTCGCCTTGACGCCAGCCTTTTGGAAATTAACCCCATGGTATTAACGACGGAGGGCAAAATCCTCGCCTTGGATGCAAAGATGAGCTTCGATGACAATGCGCTCTATCGTCACCCAGCCTTGGAAGCCTTGCGGGATGTGAACGAAGAAGATCCCATGGAGCGAGAAGCGGCGCAAAACGAACTCAGCTATATTAAGCTTGATGGCAATATTGGATGTATGGTTAATGGTGCAGGTCTTGCTATGGCCACGATGGATATCATCAAGCTTTACGGTGGAGATCCAGCTAACTTTTTAGATGTAGGAGGCGGTGCTACGCGCGAACGGGTGACGAAAGCCTTTAAACTTATCCTCTCCGATGCGCGAGTGAAGGGCGTCCTTGTGAATATTTTTGGAGGCATTATGCGTTGCGATATTATTGCGGAAGGCATTGTAGCGGCGGTGAAAGAAGTGCATTTGACGATCCCTCTAGTGGTCCGTCTTGCAGGAACGAATGTAGAGCTCGGGAAAGACATTTTTGCCAAGTCTGGGCTTCCTATCTTGTCCCTGGATGATCTCTCTGAAGCCGCAAAGTGTATTGTGGAAAAAGTGAAGGAGGCTGCCTAGTGTCTGTTCTTGTCAACGCCTCAACAAAAGTTATCTGCCAAGGATTTACGGGTGCTCAAGGCACATTCCATTCGGAACAAGCCATCGCCTATGGCACCAAAATGGTGGGGGGTGTCACGCCCAATAAGGGGGGGGGCACCCATCTAGGTCTTCCCGTTTTTAATACCGTGCATGAAGCTGTGCAAAAAACAGGTGCCACCGCCTCGGTTATTTATGTCCCCGCACCTTTTGCAGGGGATGCGATTCTAGAGGCCATTGATGCTCAAATTCCCCTTGTCGTATGCATTACGGAAGGAATCCCCGTACTTGATATGGTCATGGTTAAGCGCGCATTGACTGGATCCTCAACCCGGTTAATCGGGCCTAACTGTCCCGGTATTATTACGCCAGGTGAATGTAAAATTGGCATTATGCCAGGCTATATTCATAAACCAGGAAGCGTGGGGATTGTGTCTCGATCGGGCACGTTGACCTATGAAGCGGTGGCGCAAACCACAGCTGTGGGGTTGGGTCAATCCACCTGTATTGGGATTGGGGGAGATCCGGTTAATGGGACCAGTTTCGTAGATTGTCTTGAGATGTTCCTTTCTGATGCCAATACACATTCTATTGTGATGATCGGAGAGATTGGCGGAACCGCTGAAGAAGAAGCGGCCGCCTTCTTAAAATCCTATAAAAACCCAAAGCCGGTGGTGGGCTTTATCGCCGGCCTCACTGCACCACCGGGTCGCCGCATGGGCCATGCGGGAGCGGTTATTTCTGGATCTCAAGGGGGGGCGCTCGATAAAATAGAAGCTCTCCGCAGTGCGGGCGTTGTGGTAGCTGATTCTCCTGCCAGGATTGGAGAGACGCTGTATAAACTGCTGAATGGGGGAGCCGGCAAAAACTCCTTCTCCCCAGGCCGTTCGTAAAGAAGAAGTGGATAAATATTCCCCACACTGTGTCATCCTTGGGTAATAAAATATTTGTTTTTCAACACCCTATTGGATCCTCGCTATCGCAAGGACAAGGCTTTTATTATCCCGAGGACCCGTCGTGAAGAGCAACAGATGAAGCAGCATCAATTATCTATATACGAACTCCTTGGTGTAGGAATAGATCCTCGAAACAAGAACTTCTAAAGAATTTTCTCTGAAAATTCAATAGGTTCTTGTCCAAGGATGACACGCCCGAGGAACAAGCTGAATAATTATAGAATATAGTTTCATGAAATTTCGGATTCAAACGCCGAGTTTTCATGATATACTTGAAGGATCTAGAATGTTAGTCCCACGAACGCATTATTTGTAAAAAATTGAAAAGCTTTTTAAGGGCCACAAGGCCGTTGCTCTCTTAGGAGCCCGTCAATGTGGAAAGACGACCCTTGCTCGAATGTATGCCCGTTCCCTTCCCCGTCAAGAGCTTATTCACGCCTTTGATCTCGAGAATCCTGTTGATTTGGTAAGACTTACGAATCCTATAACCATTTTGCGACAGTTATCTGGTCTCATTATTATTGAGGAGATTCAGAGGCGGCCAGAAATTTTCCTTCCATAACTTATTCTGCTGACATTGAGAGGGGGCAGCCCTTTTAAAGGCTGCCTTTATTTTTATTCTTTGAGCGTTGAGGGTTAGAAAAGTTCTTCCAAGGCAGGATATTCCTTCAAAGCCTCAGTGTTACGGCTGCCCAACCCAAGCTTGGGAAGGGACTGTATCTTCCCTAATGTTACATCCAAGAGGGCTCGATCTTCCTCAATTTCTTGAAGAGGGATGGCCACACAGGATTTGATATCCTCATATGTGTTTTTGCATTTTTCAAACTCTGTAACTAACTCTGCAACTAACTTTGGGTCGTTGGAATTCTGAACGCGACATTGGGCGACCATCAAGTCACTCAGGGCTCTAGCCTGTCCATTTTTATAGAGGGTAGCAATTGTGAGGAGTTTTATATCAACATCCTCCATTTTGCGATTTATTTCCTTATGGAATGTTACAAACTTTTTAACCAAAGAAACATTCTCTTCTCCCCAAGTTATGTAGTGGGTGAGCGCATAATGAGCTGCCGGACCACCCTGTAGAGAATCCTCGGAGAAGAAAAGGGGCTTATGTTGTTGGGGCAAAAATTCCTTACACTCGTCACTTAAAGAGAAAGACGTCATAAAGCCTGGCTTAGCTTTTTGAAGATCGCCCATCATTTTCATCACTTCTTCTTCAACTTCTACAATAGATTTGTACATTTCTCCAAGGTCCGGAATGGCCAAGACTTGATCCTTAAATCCACCGTTTTTATTCATTAACATTTTTAGTTGATGACGCTGCAATACAAGGGAGAGACCAAAATCCTCCTTACCCTCAGCAGAGGGGGTCCCGTGAATAATATCATCGAGTATCTTTTGGAAATCGTCACCCGTAACAGGGGTGTCTGGCAAAGCTTTTTTGAAAAAGGTCTGTGTGTGGACATCCCCGCTTCTTGACGTGAGATGCCAACGAAGGGCCTCAATAAGATTTCTCTCTATGCCCAGGCCCATCTCATACTTTATTGAAAGGTTGAGTCGAGCTTTCTCATCTCCTTGGTTCGCTGCAAGGGTATAAAGGCGAATGGCTTCCTTCTTATCTTCTTCCACGTCAAAGCCAAATTCATACATCAAGCCAAGGTTGTATTGAGCGCTTGCATTTCCAAGATCCGCACGTGATTTGATTGAGTTAAAAAAATTGTGGAATTTTTCTACATAGGTTCTATCATAGCAATAGCTATTCGCGATGAGAAAATACGCATACTTATCATCCTTATTGCAGCGCTCTTGAATATTTTCCCAACTAAGAAATTTTATGGCTTCTGGGCCTATGAGCTCCCAAGCAACCTTTGTATAATAAATCTCCATAAGCTTATCTTGAGCTTGACGATGGCCCTGTATAGCGTAAACGATGAGCATGTTAACATTATCCAGAGTGGAGGATTGTATGTCTCTAGAAATTGCAATAGCCGCTTTCTCGGCTTCCTCACGATCCGCATCCATTGCGTATGTTGGCAAAGAACAGATAAGAGACGCTATGACCGCAAGGCAAACAAGGCCTAAGCTTTTTTTAAAAGAAAGAGGAAAGTATGCCATAAAAATTACCTTATATAAATTAAAAATTGTACTTAAAATTCTTTTATTAATAACTATTCTTAATGTCAATAATTTTTGTGGACTATTTATATTAATTAGTAATTTGGAATCATTGTGTACTTCACCAAGATTTTTTTCCTATCGCGCCTTGATCAGAAATCATGAATTGGAGGATGCTTGTGTGTGGTTGCTTATGGATAAATTAAAGATGCTATAGTGCATTAAATTGAAGTTGCGTCCAACCCAAACCTGTCATCCCGGACTTGATCCGGGGTCTCATGAAAATCAAATAAGATCAAGGAGTTTAGAGTTAACTCACTATATATCCAGTTTCAAAAGTGCTCCAATACATCTTAATCAGTTCTTCACTTTTTTGTATTAACTTTTGTAGATAGATAACTTGTTTAAGCTTGAACGAGGGGATGACACAGGCTTTTGAAAATGGTATGAAAACATTAAAATAGTGCTGAATAACCCTTGGTCAAAAGTGATAAAAATGGAAAAACAAAGGTGAAGTCCATCATGAGCCCCTCTCAACCCTCCACCTGGTCAGATGAAAACCGGTCTTTTCTCACCGGCGACAACGCGCTTTATGTTGCCGATCTTTACGCAACTTATCTTGCAGATCCCACAGCTGTAGCACCTGAGTGGCGTGAATATTTTTCCTCACTTGGAGACAAAGAGTCTGAGGTTTTTAAGGACATTATGGGCCCCAGTTGGGCTCAGCGAACCTCCCCTCAAGCAACACGAGAACACTTCACCCTCCCCTCTCAAGGGGAAATTGCGCCCGAAGAAGTGCAAGGAGCTATTTTAAATTCCATCCGTGCCATCATGCTTATTCGGGCTTATCGTGCACGGGGACATATGATTGCAGACCTGGATCCTCTAAAGCTAACCAAGAAAGAGAATCACCCCGAGCTCGATCCTGCGAACTATGGTTTTAAACCAGAAGATTACGATACCCCTATTTTTATTTATGATGTTTTAGGGGTTTCTTATGCGACCTTACGGGATATTCTGAAGCGACTTCGACAAGCTTACTGTGGGACAATTGGGATAGAATTTCTGCACATTCAAGATCCTGAAAAGAAATTATGGCTTCAAAAGCGAATCGAAGGCAACGGGGAAATTGGGCTGGGGACACCCATCAAGGATATTAAATGGAAAAAGAAAATTTTAAAAAAATTGACAGAAGCGGAAGCCTTTGAAAATTTTTTACATACGAAATATCCAGCGGCAAAGCGATTTGGTCTAGATGGCGGCGAAAGCCTTATCCCCGGTCTTGAAGAGATGTTACAGCAGTCTGCTGAACTAGGAGTAGAGGAAGTTGTCCTTGGGATGTCTCATCGGGGTCGCCTCAATGTGCTGGTCAATCTTTTTTCAAAACCCTATCAAGCTATCTTTTCAGAATTTCAAGGGGGCAACCCTAAACCTGATCAAGTACAGGGTTCAGGAGATGTGAAATACCACCTTGGAAGCTCTACAGACCGAATTTTTAATGGCCATAAGATGCATCTTTCTTTAACCGCTAATCCGTCTCACCTCGAAGCCGTCGATCCCGTTGTTGTAGGAAAAGTTCGGGCAAAGCAAAGTCAGCTGGAGGATAGTGATAGATCTAAAGTGATGGGCCTTCTTTTGCATGGTGATGCAGCTTTTGCGGGCCAAGGCATTGTCGCAGAAACCTTTTTGCTTTCCCAACTTCATGGTTATCAGACGGGGGGAACTTTTCATGTCATTATAAACAATCAGATTGGCTTTACCACCTCTCCTGCGTTCGCTCGTTCCTCTGCCCATTGCTCTGATTTGGCCATGATTGTTCAAGCGCCGATCTTCCATGTTAATGCAGATGACCCAGAAGCCGTTGTCAAGGTGATGAAGCTCGCCGCTGAGTATCGCCATGTCTTTCGTTCTGATGTGCTTGTGGATCTTGTGTGTTATCGTCGATTTGGCCACAATGAAGCGGATGAGCCGGCCTTTACTCAACCTTTGATGTATAAGGCGATTAGCAATCACCCGACAATTCTTCAAGTCTATCGAGACCGCCTCCTTCAAGAGGGAGCCTTCAGTGAAGAAAAGGTGATGGAAATTGAACGCTCTATGAATAGATACCTTCAGGAAAATTTTGAGAAGTCATCTTCCTATAAACCGTTAGTTGCAGACTGGCTATCGGGAAAGTGGGAAGGGTTTACGGAAAAATCAAAAAGTGACAAGCCTGTTCCTACAGGTGTAAAAAAGGAAATACTTATTGATATGGGAACACGCTTGAGCAAAATTCCCGAAGATTTTCATCTCCATCCCAAATTACAGCGCTTTCTTTCCTCTCGGCAAAAAATGGTGACAGACCAGCAGCCTATCGACTGGTCAATGGGTGAAGCTCTTGCTTTTGGATCTTTACTCATAGAAGGCCATAGGGTCCGTTTGAGCGGTCAGGATAGTGGGCGTGGAACGTTTAGCCAGCGCCATGCGGTTTTACGTGACCAGGAAACGGAAGAAAAATATATCTCCTTAAACCATCTCTCTTCCACGCAAGCGCACTTTGAAGTGTGGGATAGTCCTTTGGCAGAGGCCAGTGTGTTGGGATTTGACCTGGGTTATAGCCTTGCTGCACCAGAAGCTCTTGTAATGTGGGAAGCCCAATTTGGGGATTTTGGGAATGGGGCTCAAGTTATCATTGACCAGTTTATCGCTTCGGGTGAGACCAAATGGCTAAGGATGACAGGCCTCGTGATGTTATTGCCTCATGGTTACGAAGGTCAAGGCCCCGAACACTCGTCGGCCCGTCTTGAACGTTATTTACAGCTGTGTGGTGAACACAACATGGAGGTTGTTAATTGCACAACGCCCGCGAACTATTTCCATGTCCTCCGGCGGCAAATGCATCGTAATTATCGTAACCCTCTCATCATTATGACCCCGAAATCCTTGCTACGATATAAACTAGCGACATCAACACTAAGTGATTTTGATACGGGAAAATACTTTTTAAAAATTATTCCCGATTCATTACCTCCTTCTGCTAACATTGAGCGAGTCGTTTTATGCTCAGGAAAAGTGTACTATGATTTGCTAGAAAAGCGGGAAACAGAGGGAATCAAGAACATTGCTATCATACGCCTTGAGCAACTCTATCCCTTTCCCCATGAGGAACTTATCGAGATTCTTAAGCCATATATGAAAGCTGATGTGATCTGGTGTCAAGAAGAGCCCATGAATATGGGTGCTTGGACTTACCTCGATAGGCGACTTGAAGCCGTTCTTATTAAAGCAAATTTTCATAAAAATCGCCCTCATTATGTGGGGCGTCCAGAAGCTGCATCTCCAGCAACTGGCCTTTTCAGCCACCATATCTTCGAACAAAACCTGCTTGTGAGCCTTGCTCTTAACCTTGTTAAATGAGGAAAAAATGAATACAAAAACAACCCTCCAATTGTCAAAAGATATTGTCGTTCCTCCCATGGGAGAATCCATATCAGAGGCGACAATTGCCCGTTGGCTTAAAAAACAAGGAGAACACGTCACCATGGACGAGCCTCTTGTGGAGCTTGAAACGGATAAGGTCACCTTGGAGGTTAGCGCTCCTACGGCAGGGATTCTTACAGATGTTCTTTATAGCCAAGGAGAAACCGTTAACGTTGGCGCTATCATTGGACGGGTAACGATCGGAGACTCATCCAAAATGCCGGAAAAAATAGAAAAAGCAAATATAAACATAGAACCAAAAGCGAAGGCATCTGAAAATATCCCTCTTTCACCCTCTGTGCGAAAACTTGTTACAGAAAATAAGATTGATCCGCGTTATATAGAAGGACAAGGAAAATCGGGACGCCTCACGAAAGAGGATGTGCTTACCTTTTTGGATAAGGGAAAGGAAGCAGCCGAATCTATCTCTTCCCCTCTTCAAGCACCAGAGAAAGAATCCCGTATCGAACGCGTGCGCATGAGTCGTTTACGTCAACGTATTGGAGAGCGCTTGAAAGAAGCTCAAAATACGGCGGCCATTCTCACGACGTTTAATGAAGTCGATATGACCAACATCATGAAGCTCAGAGCCCAGCTGAAAGAATCCTTTGAGAAAAAACATGGGGCAAGATTGGGGCTCATGTCCTTCTTTGTGAAAGCCTGCCTTGTTGCATTGAAAGAAATTCCAGCGGTCAATGCAGAAATTGAAGGGGAGGATTTGATCTATAAAAACTACTATGACATTGGGGTGGCGGTCGGCGCCCCTCAAGGGTTAGTGGTGCCTGTCATAAGGGACGCAGATCAAAAAAGCTTTGCTCAAATTGAACAGAATATTGCGGAATTAGGTAAAAAAGCAAAAGAGGGGAAACTTGCCATGCAAGATCTGGTGGGGGGAACCTTTACCATTTCAAATGGGGGAGTTTATGGGTCGCTGATGTCTATGCCCATTCTTAATCCTCCTCAATCGGGTATTTTGGGAATGCATAAGATCCAGGAACGTCCTGTTGTGGTCGACGGCGCCATCGTTATTCGTCCTATGATGTACCTTGCACTTTCCTATGATCATCGTATCATTGATGGAAAGGAAGCGGTTACCTTTTTGATACGTGTGAAAGAATGTCTTGAAAATCCAGAACGCATTTTATTGGATGTTTAACGATGAAAAATAAAGTAGATCTTATTGTTATTGGGGCAGGCATTGGCGGCTACGTGGCAGCCATTCGAGCAGCTCAACTGGGGAGGTCCGTCCTTTGCATAGAAAAACGGGCTACCTTGGGTGGCACATGCCTTAATGTGGGATGCATTCCTTCAAAAGCACTTCTCTCTTCATCTCACAAATATACCGAAACGCAGAATCACTTAAGCGATTATGGCATTAAGGTTGGACAGATTTCTCTGGATTTAGCCAAAATGATGGAGCAGAAGAACAAGGTTGTGGGGCAGCTCACCGGTGGCGTTGACTATCTGTTCAAGAAAAACAAGATTGCCCATCTTGTGGGCACGGCGCGTTTTCTGTCGCCTCAAGAAGTTTCTATTCAAACAGAGGCGAGGGAAGAAATTTGGCATGCAAAGAAAATCCTTATTGCAACCGGCTCGGTCAGTGCCTCTTTACCAGGGATTGAAATTGATGAGGAAACCGTGGTTTCCTCAACCGGCGCGTTGAATCTCAAAGCCGTCCCTGAACACCTGATTGTTGTGGGTGGGGGATACATTGGCCTAGAAATGGGATCGGTCTGGAGCCGACTGGGCGCAAAGGTAACGGTAATTGAATTTATGGATCGCCTTGTGCCCCAAATGGATCTGGAGCTGAGCACGGCCCTTCAAAAATCCCTTGTCAAACAAGGCTTAGAATTCAGACTTTCCACGCGTGTCTTAGGGATTCGAAAGCACCAAAAGAAATCAATAATAGACGTCGAATCTAACGGAGGAGGCAAGCAAGAGCTACAAGCCGATGTGGTATTGATCGCAACAGGCCGCAAACCCTTTACCGACGGCTTAGGCCTGGAAAAAATTGGGGTCGCTCTCAATAAACAGGGATTTATCGTGGTTAATGAACATTATGAAACCTCGACTTCTGGTATTTATGCCATAGGGGATGTGATTCCGGGCCCGATGCTGGCCCATAAAGCGGAGGAGGAAGGCACGGCGGTTGCCGAAATCATGGTAGGTCAAGCGGGACATGTGAATTATGGGGCTATTCCCTCCGTGATTTATACAAGCCCCGAGGTTGCATCCGTTGGGCAAACAGAAGAAGAACTCAAGGATCAACAAATACCCTATAAAGTTGGGAAGTTCCCCTTCCTTGCCAATAGCCGAGCCAAAGCTGTGGGGGACACGGAAGGATTTGTAAAAATCCTTGCCCATGCCTATACCGACCGGGTTTTAGGGGTTCATATTATTGGTCCAGATGCGGGAACTCTTATTGCAGAAGCAACGCTGGCTTTAGAGTTTTCAGCTTCTAGTGAAGATATAGCCCGCACCTGTCATGCCCATCCGACTCTGTCAGAAGCTGTTAAGGAAGCCGCGATGGCCGTTGAGGGGCGTGCTATTCATATATAGAGTGCCATAAGGACACGGGCTACCCTGTTATAGGTATTTTGAGATCCCGGATCAAGGCCGGGATGGGCTCACGTTAAACGCCTCTAAATTGTATGGAATCCCTTATGGTTAAGGTAATCTTTCTTTACAAACGCACCAAAGGTGCGTCATTCTCGCGAAGGCGGGAACCCAGGACGATGCCTATACCCACTCTGCTAGGTACAACATATGCCAGAAATTACCTAGTTTCCCGCCGCAGCAGGGAATGACGCCCGGGGGCAGCTTGTCCTCTTTCTCGATTAACAGGCGTACTCTAACATTTAGATGCGTTTACCGTGGGGATGACGCCAGATAGATTGTCAATCGGCCTCTCAGATTCAAGAACTATTTGAATACTGAATACTGACCGCCTTACATATGAATAGCTTGTCCATAAGCGTCGAGAACCGACTCGTGCATCATTTCAGAGAGGGTTGGATGAGGAAAGATGGTATTCATGATTTCCTGCTCGGTGGCTTCCATCGTTTTTGCTAGGCAAAATCCTTGGATTAGTTCAGTGACTTCGGCGCCGATCATGTGAGCGCCTAAAAGCTCACCAGTCTTCCCATCAAAAATTGTCTTAATAAGGCCCTCTGGTTCGCCCATGGCAATGGCTTTTCCATTTGCAAGATAGGGGAACCGTCCTACTTTGATATCTCCCTTAAGCGTCTTTGCGGCGTCTTCTGTCAGTCCAACGCTTGCGATTTGGGGGTAGCTGTAGGTGCATCCGGGGATATTTTCCTTTTTCAAGGGGTGGGCCGTTTTCAATCCCTTGATCTTTTCGACGCAGAGGACCCCTTCATGGCTAGCCTTATGGGCAAGCCATGGGCCGCCTGCGACATCTCCGATAGCATAAATCCCGGGTTCTGCTGTAGCGCACCATTCATTGGTCACAATATGGCCCTTCTCAACTTTAATCTTTGTTTTTTCCAGGCCTAGATTTTCCGTATTCCCCACAATGCCGATGGCTAGGATCACACGATCTACGGTAATTTCTTGGGTTTTCCCCCCACTTTCCAAGGTTGCAGTCACAGAATCCTTATTCTTCTTCATGGATTTAACCGTTGAATTGGTGTGTATCTTAAGTCCCTGTTTTTCAAAGGATTTTCTTGCAAAAGCTGAAATTTCCTTATCTTCAACAGGGAGAATGGTGTCCAACACTTCAACGACTGTAACCTCAGCGCCCATTAACCGATAGAAGCTCGCAAATTCAATGCCAATAGCACCAGAACCAATCACCAAAAGGGATGGGGGCATTTGTTCGGGCACCATGGCCTCGCGATAAGTCCAGATCAGCTTTCCATCGCTTTCAAGGCCAGGCAATTGGCGCGCACGCGCCCCTGTTGCGAGGATGACATGGAGGGCCTTAATACTTGTCTTCCCCTCAACGGTGAGTTCAATCTCAGTTCCCACACGACCTTTGATTTGGGCGGATCCTTCAATGACAGTGACTTTATTCTTTTTCATCAAGTGGCGAACGCCTGTCGCCAGCTGGCTTGCAACCGAGCGGGAGCGCTCAATGATTTTTTTAAAATCAAAGGAAACATTATCGGCCTTAAAGCCATAGGCATCCAATGAATGTAAAAGATGATTGATTTCTGAGGTGCGCAGCAGGGCTTTTGTCGGGATACATCCCCAATTCAGACAAATGCCCCCCATCTGTTCTTTTTCAATAACGGCTGTTTTAAATCCCAATTGACTTGCGCGGATGGCAGCGACGTAACCGCCTGGGCCACCACCCACAATTACAACGTCATAGTCTGCCATTCTTTGATTCCTTTAATATAGTTTTTTTACTTAATATCATATGCATAAAATAATTTCTATGGTTATAAAAAGCAATCCTTGAAAATTTTATTGACAGTTTAAAATGTAATTGTTAATAGTTTTGTTATGTTTAATTACACTAGGTTGTTTATTATGATGAAAAAAAGAAATTTTCTTAGCCTATCAACTGCGTTAGTTTTTTTATATACTGCCATACCTGCTATTGCTATGGATTCTGGAGACAGTTCCGAAGAGAATGTGGGTAGTGTTAAGGCTGTGATGACGCAAAAAGAAACAAGAGAAGAAAGACAAGAAAGACTCAGCGAGGAAAGACGCAGAGAAGAAAAATATCGTAAAGAACGTATCCGACTCAAGGCAGTACAAATCCAGTGCGAAATTGAGGAAGACAGAAGAAAAGCGCAAAATGAGTACTCATCTATGATGTCGAGAAGGAATGAGGAAATTGAAAAGCGACAAAAAGCTGAAATCCAAAGAAAAGTGGATGAAAAAAATGCAGAAATGTCTAAAGCGATAGACTGTCGCCTGAATCGCCCAGATGAATGGCCGGAATATCTCAGAAATCACTCAGAGCTCTGGTGGATGTTTAATCCACATGATCAGAGTAGAAATAAAACTTCGCCTGACGATTTGAAAAAATGGCTGGAAAGTTAAAAAATACTAAAGTAAAAACCCATAATGCAAAGAAGCGTCATCCCCGCGCAGGCGGGAATTGTTTTGGGATCTTCATTTAGATCCTGAAATAAATTCAAGACAACACAGCGTGTTGTATGCTCTCTGATTGAAAAATGTATGAGAAAGAAAATCTCGATGAGAGATAAAATTTGTATTGAATGCAAAGAGTATTTTCTTTTATGAAAAATACTATATACTCCCCTATATGATGACAAATAAGCCTCATATTTTACTAGTTGATGATGACGAGCGGTTGCGAGAGCTTTTGTGCAAATTTCTCGTGGAAAATGGTTTTTTTGTGTCAACTGCACGAGGAGCAAATCACGCGCGACAACTGATGCAGGTTTTTATTTTTGATCTTATGATTTTGGATGTCATGATGCCAGAGGAAGACGGTCTTTCTTTAACCAACTTTATTCGTAATAGTACCATGCGCCTTAAAAATACCCCTCTTTTGCTCCTTACCGCACGGGGAGAGATTGAAGACCGCATCGCAGGATTGAGCGTTGGCGCAGATGATTATCTTACAAAACCTTTTGATCCTCGTGAACTTTTGCTCCGCCTCCAATCCATTCTGCGTCGAAGCCAAACCAATGCATCTTCTCTTCTTTTGTTAGGACAAGTTAGCTTTGATGAGCAACTCAACCGACTCGAGCGCGGCAATGTTCCCATTTCTTTAACCACTGTCGAAAGTAGCCTTTTAAAGATTTTCTCAAGACATCGCGGGAAAATATTAACCCGAGAAGACCTTGTTTGTGAATATGAAGGCGAGTTAAATCCGCGAACAATTGATGTGCAAATTACACGTCTCAGAAAAAAAATTGAAGATGATCCGAAAGTACCTCGTTACCTTCAAACCGTGCGAGGAAAAGGGTATATGCTGATTCCAAGTTCATGAAACATTTCCTCAATCATCCTTTCAAAGCTATAAAAGCTTACCTTCCCAAGAGCATGTTCGGGCGGTCTCTTCTGATCCTCATGGCACCGTTAGTGCTCGTTGAAACGATCTCGGCATATGTTTTCTTTGATAATCACTGGGAAAACGTAACGAAGGCTCTGGCTAATAATATTGCGGGAGAGGTTGCAACAATTACGGAACTTTATAATGCGATCCCCGAGGATAGTCATTTTTTTAAGGGTGTTGCCGGAACGCATCTTAAATTGAGAACGGCTTTTATTCCTCATAAAAAGCTTAATAAATCTGTTCCTGAAGAATGGAAAGACACGGCCCTAGATAGCGCTCTTAAGAGTCAAATTTTTAATCCCTATACCTTTAAAATAAAGCAAAAAGACATTATTATTACAACGGAGGTTGAAAATGGGCTTTTACAGTTTACGACCCCTCGCAAACGGTTGCAAAGCAAATCATTTTTTCTTTTTATTATTTGGGTTTCAGCAACGTCTGCTTTGTTTCTTTGTATTTCTGCTGTTTTCCTGCACAATCAGGTTAAGCCCTTAAGACGCCTTGCGATTGCTGCAGAGCGATTTGGAAAAGGACGAACTTCCCCACATTTTAAACCTGAAGGATCCACGGAAATCCGTAAAGTTTCTCAAGCTTTTTTAAACATGAAGGAACGCCTCCAACGACAATTAACGCAAAAGACAGAAATGCTAGCAGGCGTTTCTCATGATTTGAGAACACCCTTAACTCGCATGCGTCTTCAGCTGGCTATGATGCCCCTGTCTTCTGAAACAGAGGGCCTGCAAAAAGATGTGGAAGAAATGGGCAAGATGTTGGAAGGATATTTAACGTTTGCACGAGGGGAAGGGTTGGAAGAAACCTCTGATACAGATATTAATGGTCTGATTTTGGAGGCCATTAAAGGACGGATGCACCCTGAAGTCAATGTCCATTACACACCCCAAGAGCTCCCTGTGTTAGGGGTTAAGGCGCAAGCCCTTAAGCGCTGTTTAATGAATCTGATCAATAATGCAGCTCGTTATGGCCATGAAGTTTGGGTGAGCACCTCTCCCGCTCCTGAAGCTCTCACAATGGTTATTGAAGATGACGGTCCAGGTATTCCAGAAGATAAGTTTGCGGAAGTCTTTCAACCTTTTTTTCGCCTTGATGGATCTCGCAATATGGCAACGGGTGGGGTGGGTTTAGGCTTAAGTATCGCTCGCGATATCGCCCATAGCCATGGAGGGGATATCATACTTTCTTCTTCGAAGGACCACGGCGGGCTCAAAGCGTCTCTTGTTCTACCTTATTAATCCGAGTTGGGAAGGGTGCTTTTTTTCTGTTGCCATGATAAAACATCGACTGCAATAAGGGCATACAATCTTTTCTTCTTTTCCAAGATTAAGGTAAATGACGGGATGTCCTAAAACCCCTCCCCCTCCGTCACATTTAATGACAGAATCTTTTGTTTCAATTGGTTCCATAATCAGTGTCCCGTATTCAGATCAAGCCATATACAAGAGTTTAATTTAGTTATATACTCCCAGCCGATGAGAAGCAATGGTCAGCGTTCTGATAACTGAACATTGACCACTGAATATTGATTATGCGCCCGTAGCTCAGCTGGATAGAGCGTTGCCCTCCGAAGGCAAAGGTCATGGGTTCAACTCCCTTCGGGCGCACCAGTTCAGTATTCATAAGGACCCTCGTGGGGAAGCTTCTCTGCTTCAATCTCAACAATAATTCTGAATACAGAACCCTGAAGACTGCGCCCTGAGCCCTGCTTCCCCTATGTTCTCCAAAAACTCGGTGTAAACAAAATCAGCAAGGTTAAAAGCTCAAGACGACCCAAGAGCATCCCAAACATTGATATCCACTTAACCACGTCAGGTAGCCCTCCATAATCGCCTGCAGAACCTATTTGAGTGCCCAACCCTGGCCCCACATTCCCGAGAATCGTGGCACTTCCGGAAAGGCATGAAATCACATCCAGACCACAAAGAGATAGACTAAGGGCCAGTGCTGCATAACAGAAAATATAAAGCGCAAAGAAAGCGAGGACAGACATAAAGTCCTTTTCTCTTAACTTTTGATTGTTATAGAGAGGAACAAATACACCATGAGGCCTACGAAGTTGAAAGATTTGACCTTTAGCAGCTGTAAAAAGAATTTGGTAGCGAAAGATTTTAATCCCACCAGCCGTTGATCCGGTACAGCCGCCCACAAACATGAGAAGAAAAATAAAGATAAGGGCAAAACTACCCCATGTGCTGAAATCCGTTGTCGTAAAACCTGTCGTAGATGCAATAGAGACAACTGTAAACGTGCCATAACGTAGAGAATCTATCAGATCATATCGAGCTGTCACCCACAACCAAATCCCCATAAATCCGGATGCAATGGCGATAAGGGATAGGTATACCCGCACCTGAGAATCACGCCAAAGAGGCATAAAGTCGCCGTGTAAAAATCGTGTAAAAAGCAGTAAGGTAATGCTTCCCATAATCATAAAAACAATAGCAATGAGCTCTATCCAATAATTATCAAAAGAACCAAGTGATAAATCAGAGGTTGAAAATCCAGCTGTTGAGACCGTTGTCATCATCATACAGATGGCCTCAAAGGGAGTCATGCCGACCGCCCAATAAGAAATCGCACACGCCACCGATAAAAGAAGATAAGTCGATAAAATCGCAGAGGCAATTTGAGACACGCGCGGATAATATTTTTCCGACCTATCAGAAAACTCGCTTCTAAAAAGTTGCATCCCTCCAATTTTAAGGGCGGGCAAAATTGTCATGGCCATAACCACAATTCCCACGCCGCCCAACCATTGTAAGAGCGCTCGCCATAACAATATCCCTGGTGGCGCGTAATCCAGATTTCTAAAAACGGTGGCGCCTGTAGTTGTAAGACCTGAGACGGCTTCAAAAAAGGCATCAGTGAATGTGGGGGCTGCGCTTGAAAAAATAAAAGGAAGGGAGGCAAAAACAGAAATCAGAACCCAACTTGAGACCGTTAAAATAAATGCTTCCCTTACCTCAAAAATGGGCTCATTTTCAGGCCAAAAACTGAGGACAAGCAAAATACCGACAAACCCTGTAATGGCTGCGGCCTCTCCAAAATACACCCAATCCGGGTCATTATAAAGAAGATCCATTAAGGCTGGTATAGCCATCGCAATCGCTAAGATGCTTAAAAAAATACCGAGAATAAAAATAATGAATCGACTTTGAATCATGGATTAGCTTGCTTTTTTTTATTTATTGGATTCTAGCATAAAGAAAGACAAATGGGGAGAGATGATGCTACAGGGAAACAACTGGAGGATCGGGAGAACCTTTTTAAATTCTATCGTCGCCATACCATTATGAACTGTACAAAAACTCGCATTTCCCTTGACTTTTGAAGAAATATGCCATAATATAATGATATGACACAGAATAAGCATACTTATAACCCTTGTTTCCTTTATAAGCGACCTCGCAACGCATAGTTGGAGAAGTACGGTCTCGACCTTTCTGTCTGAGACATTTTCAAAAAATAAATTGCAAAATTAAACTATTAATTTTTTAATAATAATAGTTTATAATTAATTATTATAGAGGAATATTTTATGAAAAATATTACATTTATTGGTTCGGCATCAGGATGGGGCGCGCAGATTCGTGAGACAGAAAAAGGGCCAAAAGCTTTCAAGGAATCGGGAGTTTTATCTTCTCTCGACTTTCCCTGGACCTGGAAAGAAACCCTTTATCCTTTAAAGACATCCCAGGAAGTCACACTTTCGCCTGGGCTAGAAACGCTTCCTTATATGGAGGATATGTGTGTGCGTATGTCCCAATCCGTAGAAGAAACTCTTCAACAGCAAGAATTTCCGGTGGTGATCGGCGGGGACCATGGAATTGCAATGGGGACTTGGTCAGGCGTAACCCATCATCTCAAGGCTAAAGGGGAGTTTGGCCTTATTTGGATCGATGCTCACATGGATGCCCATACATTGGAGACAACGCCCTCTCAAGCTTATCATGGGATGCCTTTAGCTGTTTTACTTGGTTTTGGAGAGGATTCGCTTGTTAATCTTTTGAGAGAGGGACCCGCCTTAAATCCGGCTCATATCTGCTTAATTGGTATTCGAAGTTTTGAAGAAGGAGAGGCCGCTCTTCTCAAGCATTTGGGGGTACGTGTTTATTTTATGAAAGATGTGCAGGCAAATGGATTTAAAGCCATTTTTGAAGAAGCTCTTGACCATGTCAAACAAGGAACGAAGGGATTTGGGGTTTCCATTGATCTGGATGGATTTGATCCCACAGAAGCTCCCGGAGTGGGCACGCCTGAGCCCGAGGGATTAAAAGCTGCCGAAGTCATTCCTGCTCTATCCTTGCTGCAACACGATCCTTTTTTTAAAGCGCTTGAGATTGTAGAGTATAATACTGATAGGGACAAAGATAATAAAACTATTTTTCTTATGAGAGATTTATTGTCGGCTATTTTTTCAAGGAAGGAGAAATAAAATGTTAATGCGCAATTTTATTGAACGAGAGCGTTTGGTCAGTGCCCCAAACTACCATCCCCTTCCTGTTGTTTTAACCAGAGGAAAAGGGGTTTGGTTGTGGGATATACAAGGGAACAAGTATCTTGATATGATAACAGCCTACTCCGCCGTAAGTTTTGGTCACGGCCATCCTCGACTTATGAAGGCCTTAACGGATCAGATGGAGAAAGTTTCTATCCTTTCTCGTGCTTTTTACACAGATCAATTGGCGCCCATGCTAGAGAAGGTGTGTGCCCTTTCTGGACTTGAAATGGGCATTCCCATGAATTCGGGTGCCGAGGCCGTGGAAACAGCGATTAAGGCTGCTCGCCGATGGGGTTATGAAGTGAAAGGAATTCCTGCTGGGCAAGCGGAAATTATTGTTGCAGATAATAATTTCCATGGAAGAACAACCACAATTATCAGTTTTTCAACACTTGATGAATACCGCCAGGATTTTGGCCCCTTTACACCCGGGTTTAAATCCATTCCTTTTGGGGATGCGAGAGCTTTCGAAAGCGCCATTACTCCCCAAACCTGTGCCTTTCTTGTTGAGCCTATTCAAGGCGAAGCGGGCATTATTGTCCCTCCAGAAGGTTGGCTCAAAGAAATCAGGAGGATTTGTACGGAACATAATGTGCTTCTCATTCTTGATGAGGTTCAATCCGGGCTTGGTCGTTCGGGTAAGATGTTTGCTTTTCAATATGAAGATATCGTGCCAGATGGCCTCATTCTGGGAAAAGCTTTGGGCGGAGGCCTTTTGCCCATTTCTCTTTTCTTAAGTCGGAGGGAGGTGCTGTCTCTCATGACGCCTGGGAGTCACGGATCAACTTTTGGGGGCAATCCACTTGCCTGTGCTGTCGCCTATGAAGCGCTTTGCTTGCTTGAAGAGGAACATTTGGACCAACGATCTGCTGAACTGGGTGCTTACATGACCAAACGCCTTCAAGCCCTTAACTCTCCTCTGATTAAAGAAGTCCGCGGTAAAGGACTTTGGATTGGTTTAGAATTTAATGAAAATCTCATTATGGCCTGGGATGTTTGTCTAAGAATGCTTTCAAAAGGTGTGCTAATGAAAGATACCCATGAGAAAATCGTTCGTTTCGCACCCCCTCTTATTATTACACGGGAGGAAATTGACTTTGTTCTTAAGGCTTTTGAGGAGGTTATGCATGAGCTGGAAAAGGAGCATATTGTTTAGGGCGCCCTCGATCTGCGTTGCTCTCCCTGCGTAAAATGAAGGTGATGATATTTAAAGGATTCCCGCTTTGCGGGGAAGGATCCTCTCTCCGTTCGTCCTGTGCGTAGGCACGTGAGTTTGAAGTCGAGGGAGGGAGGTTCTGAAAATCCTCAAGGGTAGGCCCTAGATTAGACCTCTTTCACAACTCATTCTCGCTACCCTTCCACTATCATCCCGAACTTATTTCGGGATCTCTTTTAGACGCTCAAACAAGTTCAGCATGACAACTTTGGGGTAGTATAGAGAGTTTCGAAAAAGGTCTATTTTTCCTACACCCTCTTAAGGAACTAATAAGTCTTGTAACATGAAAGATACAATACTATAGTCAGTTATTATTAATTATATAGGAGAGAAGTGAATGAGTGTACTCGTTGGAAAAGAAGCACCTAATTTTAAAGCAAAATGTGCGCAAGATAATACTTGTAAGACCATTGAACTTAAGGATTATAGAGGAAAATACGTTATTCTTTTCTTCTATCCCTTGGATTTTACTTTTGTTTGTCCAACGGAATTACATGCTTTCCAAGACCGCCTGGCGGACTTTTCAAAAAATAACTGTGTTGTGCTGGGCTGTAGTGTAGATAGCTATTTCTCCCATAATGCTTGGCTGAATACGCCTAAGGAAAAAGGCGGCATCAAAGGCGTTACTTACGGCCTCATCGCAGATTTAGGGGGGTATATTGCCAAAGATTATGACGTTTTGAGCGATGAGGAAGTAGCTTATCGTGGTCTCTTCCTTATTGACCGGGACGGAATTGTTCGCCATCAAGTTGTGAATGATCTTCCCCTTGGACGGAACGTCGAAGAAGCGCTCAGAATGCTGGTTGCTCTTCAACATACGGAAGAACATGGAGAAGTGTGCCCTGCCAACTGGATGAAAGGAAAAAATGCAATGACACCCACGGATGAGGGTGTTGCGGAATATTTGGTTGCAAATGGGTAAGATGGATTATTCTAAATAATGTACCTCCCCTAGGCGTCCTCCCCTACTGCGGGGGGACCCAGGGAATCCCTGATTCACAGAAAATTCTCGTGCCCCGTCATTAAGAAAAACCCCGCTTTACGCGGGGTTTCCTCAATTCCGGGATGACTCCCGTGGGGATACTTGTAACCCCTAAGACGCCTTTTCAGGAGTTGATCCTTTTTCAGGTGCGGACTTACCGTCTGTAGCAACCGCAGCCGTTTCTTTCAGCGTTTTATTCACCTCTTCAGCAGAGACAAATCCCGGCACAACCTTGGTTTCACCAATAATTAACGTCGGTGTTCCATTAATCCCAAGGGTCGTTGCGAGGTTTGAGTTATGGTCAACTTGAGCTTGGATGCCTTTGCTATTCATATCTTTTTCAAGCTTCTTTTTATCAATTCCAAGAGAGTCTGCAATTTTAAGAATTTGCTTTTTCGTTAAATGCTTATCGGAAGAAAAAATGGCTTTTTGCAGTTGGTCGTACTTGCCCTGTTCCTTAGCAGCAAGCATCGCTTTGACAGCAATGATGGAATCTGGTCCCATGATAGGAATGTCAACAAAGGTTATTTTTACATCTTTGTTTGTACTCAAGATGGTATCGATTTCCCCATGAAATTTTTTACAGTACCCACAATAAGGATCCATAAAGACGACAAGCGATTCTTTGCCCTCAGGATTTCCCGCTACCGGTGAATTCGCGTTTTTAAAGATTTTATCTTTATTGTCAGCAACGGCTTTTTCTACCTTGGCAAGTTCTTCCTTTTGCTGTTCTGCCATTCCCGCTTGAAAAGCAGCCATAATAACAGTCGGATTTTCCGTGATATGCTCTGTTATAAGTTTTTTAATATCGGTGACTTGTTCTGAACTAAACTGATTTGATGTTTTCCCTGCCTTAGCAATGGGTGCGTCTTCGGCGAGTGCCACATCGACAAAGCTAAAGCATGCAAAAGATAAAAGTCCTAAATATATTTTTTTCATTTTTTATTCTCCCTTTGATTGAATATAAAATTATAGCTAATTTTTAGTCATATTACAATATGTTTGCATGAGAATTTTTGGGGCTTTTATACGCGGGCCAACGGAAGAGGATGGCAATAATGGCGCCGATCCCAAGAAAATAACAATAATAAACATATGGGATAATACTTAGCGGAGAAACTCCTATAATAGACCCCGCTAGTAAAACTTGCGCGCTGTAGGGAAGAATCCCTTGAAAAACGCAGGAAAAGATTGTGACGAGTGCGGCCGTGCGTGCAAAAGGAATCTGATACCGTTTCGAAATTTCATGGGTGGCTTCTCCTGCAAGAATAATCGCAACCGTATTGTTAGCTGTACAGACATCGCAAAAGCTTACGATGGAACAAAGCGCCCCTTCTGCTGCACGAGTGCTTTGCGCTTTTTTTGTGAATCTTTGAATAACCTGGTCTGTTTTTTGAACCAAGAAACGAATTCCTCCCTGGTCCTTTGCCAATTCACTAAGACCGCCAATCAGTAGGGATAGAATGAGAATTTCATTCATGGATGTATATCCCTCAAAAATATTTTTGGCCAACTCAAGAACCGTGTAAGAGGGCGCGAAGAGCAGGCCAATTCCACTTCCAACCATAAGCCCAAGCGAGAGAACAATAAAAACATTCATTCCCAAAAGGGCGAGAATAAGAACAAATAGATAAGGAAAACAAAAAATAAGAGAGGGGGCAGCGCTCTCTGGAATCTCTTTACCGTCTCCCGTAGCTGAGAGGACAAAGAAGAGAAGGGTTAGAAGCAGGGGAACCAAGGCAATCTTAAAGTTTATTTTAAACTTATCTTTGAGAGATGAGGGATGAATTTGGGTTGCTGCAATTGTCGTGTCAGAAATCATAGACAAATTATCCCCAAACATCGCTCCGCTAATAACAGCACCCGCCATGAGAGAAGGATCTATCCCCAATGCTTTAGAAATTCCAACCGCAATAGGAGCCAGAGCTGCAATGGTTCCCATGGAGGTGCCCATGGCTGTTGAGACAAGGGCTCCGATAACAAAAATACCGGGCAAGGTGGCATCATGAGGTATAAGTTGAAGGGCAAAATGAACGGTTGCTTCGACTCCACCCATTCCTTTTAAGACTTCTGTGTACGCGCCTGCGAGAAGATAAATCATACACATGGTGATAATATTTTTTTCCCGGACACCTTCCAAAAAAACCTGAATGTTATCGTTAAGAGAATGACGCCCAAGAAGAATCGCAAGGACAAGAGCAGGCAAAATGGCAACACTCGCCGAAACTTTGTAAAAAGCGAACTCTACTCCCGTTAAAGTTAGATAAACACCACTGCCTATAAAAATACACAAAAAGAAAGCAATAGGCAAAAGAGCAAAAGGGCCTTTGAGTTTAAATCTCTCAACCATCCTAAAACTCTTCTTCCAGCATTTTCTTTAAAAGATAATGCACAAACACCTGGACCCGCTTAAGGTTTACAAGTTGTTTCGGGTAAACGATATACCGATAAACCGTTGGTCTTGGTATGTCGGGAAGAATTTCTACCATTTCCGGATCATTTCCCACCATATACTTATGCAGGGCTGAAATTCCAATTCCTGATCGGGTCGCCTCGTAAATCGCTTGCCCGTTATTGGTGACAAGGTAGGGGATTCTTGGTTTCTGAGTCCCTATCGTTAAAAGCCAATCGAGGTTGCTATAGAGGTGGGGCATTTCTTTTCCAAAAACGATCAGTCGATGTTGAGAAAGGTCTTCTGGTTTTTGAGGCGTTCCATATTCTTTTAAATAAGAGCGGCTTGCATAAATGCGAAAACGATAAGAAACAGGATCGTTTTGAATAACGTCTGGACTCTCCATAGGAACAGCCGTAATACCGATATCAGCCTCACGCATATTCAAGTCGATTTCTTCGTCCTTAAAAAGCAGTGTAAGGGTGATATCAGGATATTCATCCAGAAATGCTTGAATGCGCGGCGCAAGCCACATAGACCCAAAAGCAAGAGATGTTGCCACCCGTAGATGACCACGGGGATAATCCTTAAGTTCTGCAATGGCGCCCTCCACCATGGAAAGTTTAGCAAAAACATTGAGGACCGTTTCACTTAAAGCTTGCCCCGCATCCGTTAAAATCAATCCTCGGGCTACCCGTTTAAAAAGAGGCGTGCCTAAGGATTCCTCTAGAATACTAACCTGGCGACTGATGGCCGATTGGCTAATATTCAAGGTTTCTGTAGCCTTTGTAAAGCTTCCAGCCAAAGCCACCGCATGAAAAACTCTTAATTTATCCCAATCCATCTTATCAACTTAAGTTTACAAGCTACTATCATAACTTTTTCTCATTCACTTGCAAATGATATTTATGGGAGAATATCAAACGGCCTCTCAAAAGGAAAGGTCTTGAGCAAGACCTCATCAACTTCTGGTAAAGTTACCGCCAGGCCTAAGTCAGCCAGTGAGGTCACCCCATAGTCCTTCAGGCCACAGGGGATGATATCTTGATAAGCCCCCAAATCCGGATAAACATTGATGGCAATCCCGTGGGAGGTCACCCATTTTTGCACCCGAACACCAAGGGCTGCAATTTTATGATCTTGTCCCTTATGTTGCACCCATATCCCCACCCGGCCAGGGCGCCGTTCTCCCTCTATAGAAAAGGCGGAGAGCGTTTGAATAATCCATTCTTCGAGTTCAAACACATAACGACGGATGTCGTGATAGCGCGTGTTGAGATCAAGCATAAGATAGACAACCCGCTGTCCTGGACCATGATAGGTGACTTGGCCTCCCCTCCCTGACTTAAACACCGGGTGTTTCGACTGAAGGACATCTTTTTCCTTACCACTGGTGCCCATGGTATAAAGGGGGGGATGTTCTAAAAGCCAGACACACTCAGAACCTTGTTTGAGTTGTAAGTCCTTCACACGGTTGTCCATCCACTGAAGGGCATCTGGGTACTTAATAAGCTCTTCTGGGGATTTCCATTCAATCATGCTGTTATCGTTTGTATTGCATTATAAATTGATTATACAAGGCGATGAAATTTTTGGGAATATTTTAATAAAAACCCCTCGCCCGAAGAGTGGGTGAGGGGTTAATAATGGTCATCAACATTTAATACTTTGATTTTATTAAGAATTAGAGCCTACGATCTTGTAGCTTGTATCTTGAACAATTCCACAGAGAGCATACCTAAGGTCAAACCAAGCAAGCCCATGTGCGGGGTATTTATTACCTGACTTATTCAATTGCTCATATCCTGATAGCGTCAGGGTTATGTTTTCTACAAAATTGTAGTCCAAAACTTTTGAAACCTTTTCTGTAAAGAATTGACGATCTAAATAATGGGGGTGACCGCCCATTTCATAAGTTGTAATTCTATCATAATTATTAAGTTTATTTGTTGGATACGCACAAACAAAGTCCATAAATCGTGCGCACTCTTGCTCTGAAAGTTTAGCCGTCGCTGCTTCATCAATCAGTTTATAATATGTTTTGCCTGCCACATGCTCAGCATCATCATAAATGCTATCTTTGTCAGCAAATGCGTGGGTCACAGCTGCAATGGTCATAACCGAAGCAAAAGCTAATTGTTTAATATTAATCATTTTACACCTTTTATCTAGTTAACAACTCTATCTATATATCTATATTATTTAAAAGAATCAAGAAATTTTTTACTACTTCTGTAAGTCCTTGACAGATGGATGAAATATCCACACACTACCCCCAGAATTAACGTTGGATTACCCCCATGTCTACATTGATGACACCTCAAGAAATTGATCTTTTCTTTGAAAAACTTTCAGCTCTAAACCCCAATCCTCAAGGGGAACTGCATTCCATCAACCCCTTCACCCTTTTGGTTGCGGTTGTGCTTTCTGCACAAGCCACAGATAAAGGGGTGAATAAGGCAACGGTTGAGCTTTTTAAAGTTGCGCCGACGCCGGAAAAGATGTTCGCCTTAGGGGAAGAGGGGTTGAAGTCCTTTATCAAAACCATTGGTCTTTTTAATACGAAAGCACGCAATATTATGGCTCTTTGTCAAAGATTAATCACGGATTTTGAGGGTGAGATCCCTCACACACGAGAGGACCTCGAGTCCTTACCCGGTGTGGGTCGTAAGACAGCGAATGTGGTCTTAAATGCAGCTTTCCATAAGCCGGTTATTGCCGTTGATACGCACATTTTCCGCCTCTCAAATCGTACAGGATTGGCGCCCGGGAAAACGCCCCTTGACGTTGAAAAGGAGCTGATGAAGCGTATTCCGTCTCGGTGGCTTCTCAAAGCTCATCATTGGCTGATTCTTCATGGTCGCTATATTTGCAAAGCACGCAAACCTCTCTGCTCCATATGTCATGTTCGTGATGAATGTCATTACCCTGATAAAGCGCAATGACCCTGAAAGAGTGGCATCGCTTATGCTCTGAGACGCTTTCCCCTCAAGAAGCAAAATGGTTGTTAGCTGGGGCCCTGGATCGAGATCCTTCCTTTATCACCTTAAATCCAACCTATAGCCCTTCTCCCGCTGAAGAGGAAAAGATTCAGGAATGGCTTAAGCGCCGTGCTGCTGGCGAGCCCCTCTCACGCCTCAAAGGAGTGCGGGAATTTTGGAGTCTTCCTTTTTATTTAAATGAGCACACGCTCGATCCTCGCCCTGACACGGAAGTGCTTATAGAAGGCGTTTTAAAATGGGTAGGAGGCCGAAAAGAGGCTCCCTGGACGATCACTGACCTCGGGACAGGATCGGGCTGTATCCTCATTTCCTTGCTGCATGAGCTCCCCAATGCAACAGGGGTGGGCGTGGATATCAGTGAAGGGTCTCTCTCTATGGCTCGCCAGAATGCCGTCCTGAATGGAGTTGATTCACGGGCTACCTTTTGCCAAGGAAATTGGTCAGAAAACCTAGAGGGTTCTTTTGATATTATTGTGAGCAACCCCCCTTACATTCCTCTTGCTCATAAGGATACCCTTGCTAAGAATGTGTTGGCATATGATCCCCATCAAGCTCTGTTCGGTGGAGAAGATGGGCTGACATGCTACCGCATCCTTGCGCAAGAGATTGGGGAGTTGCTCGCACCCCATGGTTTGGGGATTTTTGAAATCGGGATGGGCCAGCGAGAAGATGTGGAAGCCTTATTTGAAAAAGCCGGTTTTGATATTATGTTTGTCCTCTCCGATCTTGCAGGTATTGAGCGTGCTATTGGAGTAGAACGAAGGTAGTAATGCACTTCTTATTTTACATTCTTTGATCAAAAAAGTATAAAGATAAATTGACATCTTTAAAATTTAAGGTTATTAATTTCGAGTGTTAATTTTATAAGGTAATGGTAATGAAAAAATATATTTATTTAATGACGAGTTGTTTCATCTTTTTCCAATCAGCTCAAGCTATGGAGTTTTTTGAAGATGAAGACGGTTTTCCAGCCGTTCTTTTTAAAAAGACCGGCGATGAATTCGAACTAGACGTTGAAAAGTTTGTACAAGATCCTGCATCCCAAAAAATTAACCAAATTTATTTTGACGACGGTATCAGTGATGATGCTCAAGATAAAGTATTCAACGAGGTCTGTACCAAATTAAATCTCGTTAAAGTTGAAGGCGTTCTTAAGAGCCCTAATTATCATTTTCTTGAGAAGGCGGAGGCTTATGCACGTGCATCGGAGCAGTTAAAATACGCCCATATACCCATGCCTAGAGACCCTAGGGCTCCCTTTCATAGTGAATATGATAGATCTTCCGATGTACTAGATTTAAGCACGTGTCCTAAAGAGAGATTAAAATATTTACCGTTTTTCCATAATATGGTTGACGGAATAGATCAAGTGACAGGACTACAATTCTCTCTTTACACACTTACACCTGAAAAGATGAAGTTCCTGGTAAAACCTCTATCAATGGCGTTATTGCAGAATGAGGGAATCCAAGTCCTCTCCTTTAGCGATAACGAAAGTGGTTTTGACCAAACTTTTAAGATTTCCCGTAGCATCAAAATTAAAGATATGATTGCAGACTTGATCCTTATCCCAAAAAGAATGGTTTATATTTTTGATAATGATACTTTGTCAGAGTTATCCGTTGATGATTTAGATAGTGCGTTGAAGGGTATTTCTCTGGATAACATAAAAAAACATTGCCCAAAATTTGTTGTTCCTCAATTTAGTAATTATGCTCGTAAAAAACTTATAAGCCAACAATATATGAAGGTCTGTAAAAGTAAATATAATTTTATTTTTAAGACATGTGCTGAAGATCGCGGAAGTGAGATGAAGCAGACGGAGCATTTACTGACAATGCTTGGATACAAAGAAAGCAAGAACCTCCAATCACAGGGGGAAGAAATGGAATTAATTTTAAGAACGGAAGCCAAGAAATATTCTCCGCTTTATTTAAAGGAATTCTCCAAAATTAGTGAAGTTTTAAAGGATCAGCTTGACCTCGAGAAGAACCTAAAGAACGTAAACTTCTTTGAGTCAAGATCAGAATATAGAAAATTAGAAGAGCAGAAAATCAAACTGATTAACGAAATGATTGAACGTCTGCATTAATAATCTTACTGCTTCTCAAAAATTCATAAAATTGGGCAAGACCAACATCGGTCTTGTCCTTTTTTATTGCCGATCCCCCTAAAAAATATCTTTCTGGCATTAAGCTCAATTTATGTTAACGTTTCCTTAACCTTTATTAATGTAAGTAGGGGGTAGAATTTATAAATGGGAGCACCGAATGACTGATTTTTTGTGGCCTTTATGCAGAATAACCTTGTTGACCACTTTTCTATGGATGAGTTTAGCTTGCGTACTTCTTGCCAAACCTACAGAGAGCGTCAGAGTCATTCTCCCCGCTCAAAACACGTGTGCAACCTATGTTCACCAGTATGAACACCAACATGGCATCCCGCGAGGCCTGTTGCATGCCATTTCTAAGGCTGAATCCGGCCTTAAGGATATCAATGGTCGGCTGGTTGCGTGGCCATGGACCATTAATTACAAAGGACAAGGATACTATTTCCCAACGAAAGAAGCTGCCATCGAAGCGGTTCAAGCCCTACAAGCGAAAGGAGCTTCAAGTATCGATGTGGGATGCATGCAAGTTAATCTTTACTACCACCCAAACGCCTTTAAAACTTTAGAAGAGGCCTTTGAGCCCAGTAAAAACGTGGCGTATGCCGCTCGTTTTTTGACTGGCCTTAAAAAGGAGCATAACTGTTGGCATCTAGCCATGGCCCATTACCACTCCGCGAACCCTATTCATCATGTTCCCTATCAAAAAAACGTTTTAAGGATATGGAATCGGGATGGAAAAGCTGGACATGAGTTAACCACGGCAGGACTTTTTTCTCCACAGACCCCTAACCCTACAAATAGCCATATTCGACGGTTATCAACAGGGAAAACATTAAGAATGGCAAGCGCAACGCTTATGCCCGCATCAAGAAAGACCTCAGTGTCTAGAAGAGTAGCAACAAAGTCCTCTCATGTGCGAAGACTTGCCCTTTCTCGAGGAAGGTAGATAATTTATTCCCTAAAAAATAGGATTGTTAGGGCCTGGGATCCTTGTAAGTTGCTCGCCTTTTATAAACACGTCTCTCTCACAAATTTTTTCATTATATGAGGGTTTTGAAGGGCTTGCTACCCCCCCCTTCTCTCAGCTATAGTGAGTTAGTTTGAATTGGAGATCACATAGCCACCATGACCTCTCCAGGCTGTCATGCTGAACTTATTTCAGCATGAAACCTGAGGAGTTGAGGCATCTTCAACTTAATGCACTATATTATTAGTGAAATTTTGGGACTTCCCAGCATTGAAATCGTCTCGTCCTTAAGTAAACCAAATTATGAAGCGCAGGGAATATATTTTAGGGAAAGTCCGCAGTTTAAAGAACTTTCAGGGAAATGCAAACGCGAACAAATGGAAGCAGATTTTGACATCTATGTGGAACTCACTCAATAGATTAACTCCAAAAAACGCTTTTCAAGCTTCTCGGCAACTTGAGGTGAAACAAAAGGTGTAGTATCTCCCTTATAGCGAGCAATCTCCCGGACCAAGTTGGAAGCAATGAGCTGATAACTTTCAGAGGCAACAAGGAAAACCGTTTCAAGCTCGGGACATAATTTCCGATTGGTTCCTGCCATTTGAAATTCATATTCAAAATCTGATACGGCGCGCAGGCCACGAATGAGCACTTGAGCGCCTTCTTGCTTGGCAAAATGGACGAGCAGAGAATCAAAAGGTTTTACAATGATTTCCACGTCAGAGGCAAGAGGATGGAGCGTGAGTTCGTTCTCTATCATCTCAATCCGCTCCTCAATGGAAAACAAAGGAGATTTCCCGACGTTTGTTGCAACGCCCACAATCAAGCGATCCACAAGGCGGGTCGCCCTTTGAATAATGTCGAAATGACCAAAGGTGATAGGGTCAAAAGTTCCAGGATAAACGCCGATATGAAGAGGTTTATTCATTCCCTGGGGCTTCACTTTCTTCTGTTTCGCCTTCTATGTCCCCAGAGTCTTCAAGACGCGCCACCGAGACAACAGCTTCTTCTTCTGCAACACGGAAAAGAGTGACGCCTTGTGTTCTCCGCCCTGCAATACGAATATCATGTACAGGACAGCGGATAAGCTTTCCCGTGTTTGTCACAAGCATCACATCATCCTCAGTCTTAACGGGGAAAGAATCCACAACTTTACCGGTCTTTGCCGTCACATCCATGGTGGTAATACCTTGCCCCCCTCGGTTTGTGGAGCGATACTCATAGGCAGATGTCCGTTTTCCAAAACCATTTTCACTGACTGTAAGGATGAATTCTTCACGGTCAACGAGAGCCGCAAACCGCCCTTCAGAAAGAATAATTTCTTGGGAAGCTTCCATACCCTCAGTTTCTTCTGGCTCATCCGATTGGCGACGCAAGCGAGAAGCTTGCTTGAGGTAAGAATCCCGCTCTTCGATTGTAAACTCAATTTGCTTTAGAATGGTCATAGAGACGACTTTATTGCCGCTTCCTAGGCGAATGCCCCGTACACCGGTTGAGCTTCTGCTCGCGAATTCTCGTACATCAGTGACCGCGAAACGTACACACCGTCCCTCACGGCTTGTGAGCAGGACGTCGCTTTGTTCGTCACATGTGCTGACAGCGATGAGGCGCTCCCCCTCTTCCAGCTTCATGGCAATTTTACCATTCGACCGAATATTTGTGAAATCAGACAAGGCATTCCGCCTGACATTGCCCGCGGACGTTGCAAACATAATATGCATGTTAGCCCATTGTTCTTCATCTTCTGGCATAGGCATAATGGTCGACAAGGTTTCACCCGGCTCAAGGGGAAGAATGTTGACAATGGCTTTACCACGCGCTTGAGGCGTCCCAAGCGGAAGCTTATACACTTTCATTCCAAAAACCCGCCCTGTTGTTGTAAAAAACAACATAAGAGTGTGGGTATTGGCAACAAAGACTTCTGCAACGGCATCTTCTTCTCGAGTCGTCATGCTAGATCGACCCTTGCCCCCTCGCTTTTGTGCCCGATAAGTGGTAATGGGGACCCGTTTGATATACCCCCCTAGACTGACGGTGACCACCATATCTTCTCTTTGGATGAAGTCTTCTTCATCTATGTTCATTTCCCCGTCTTCAATGGTTGTCCGACGCGGAGTCGCATAATTTTCCTTCATCTCTAGAAGTTCGGCTCGTAAGATTTCAAGCCGCTTATCCCGGGATCCTAAAATATGTAGATAAAGTTTGATTTCTTCCACGAGTTCATGAAGCTCAGCCGCAATTTTTTCTCGCTCAAGACCCGTCAGTCGATGGAGCTTTAAGTCCAAGATGGCTTTGGCTTGGGCTTCGGACATACGGTAGGTACCGTCGACGATAGGATAACCAGGCTCATCAATCAGACGAATGAGCGGCTCTACATCAAAAACCTTCCAAGAGCGACTTAAAATTTCTTCTTTTGCCGTATGGGGATCAGGGGATTTCCGAATCAACGCAATCATTTCATCCAAATTGGCCACAGCAATGTCAAGTCCCACTAAAAGATGAGACCGCTCTCGCGCTTTTTTAAGCTCATAGCGTGTGCGGCGCGTAATGACTTCTTCCCGGAATATAATAAAGCATTCCAAGATTTTTTTGAGTCCCATTTGTTCCGGTCGTCCACCATTCAAGGCCAACATATTGACCCCAAAGCTCGTTCGAAGAGGCGTCATGGCATAGAGCCGATTGAGAATAACTTCCGGAATGGCATCTTTTTTCAGCTCGATAACAACGCGAACACCATGGTCCGATTCATCCCGTATGTCCGAAATACCCTCAAGTTCTTTGTTGTTCACAAGCTCAGCCATACGCTCAATCATTTTGGCCTTATTCACTTGATAAGGAACTTCAGTAACGATAATGGCTTCCCGGTCTTTTCGAATGGTTTCAATATGGGTGCGACTGCGAATGAGCAAAGACCCACGCCCTGTGTTAAAGGCGCTATGAATGCCCCTGCGACCCATAATAATGGCACCTGTGGGAAAATCTGGCCCGGGGATATAGGTCATAAGGTCTTCTGTCGTTAAGTCTGGATTATCCAGTAATGCGCAACAGCCATCAATCACTTCCCCGAGGTTGTGAGAAGGGATATTGGTAGCCATTCCCACGGCGATTCCCCCCGCTCCATTAACGAGCAGATTAGGAATACGCGCGGGTAGGACCGTAGGCTCAACAGTGGAAGCATCATAGTTTGGAGAAAAATCAACAGTTTCCTTATCGATGTCAGATAATAAATAATGAGCAGGCTTGGAAAGACGCGCTTCCGTATACCGCATATTAGCAGGAGGATCCCCATCCATGGATCCAAAGTTTCCCTGAGGATGGACAAGCGGCAAGCGTAGAGAAAACTCTTGGGCCATGCGAACCATGGCGTCATAAACGGCCTCTGTGCTGTGAGGATGGTATTTAGCAATGATTTCTCCCACAATACGTGCAGACTTACGATGGGGACGATTATAGTCATAGCCTGATTCATACATAGAATAAAGAATGCGCCGATGCACAGGTTTTAACCCATCACGTACATCTGGAAGCGCACGGCTTACGATGACGCTCATGGCATAAGAAAGAAATGAATTCTTCATTTCGTCTTCAATATTGACGGAAGGAATCACTGGATTTTCGGTCAACGGCTGGCTCCTTTAAAAAATTTTGATTGTTCTGTTTAGTCCCCCACGAGCGTCATTCCCGCGAAAGCGGGGACCCAGGACAGTCCGAATCAAAAACTCTCCTGGGTCCCGGACATTAAGAAAAGCTAAGCAAGTGCTAAGCTTTTCTAAATTCCGGGATGACGCTGTTGGATTAGCGAGGGCCTTCATTTTACACAATGGTTTACTGTACATTACACCTGCTTAAAACGGCACATCATCGTCAATCACATCCGCGGAAGGGAAGGACTCCCGCGCGCTTGGAGGGGGGGCATCAAAACCATGAGCGTCACTTCCAGCGCCTTGGCCCTTGCTATCAAGCATAGCAAGTTCGCCCTTAAAACGAGAAATGATGACCTCTGTGGTGTATTTTTCTTGACCCGCTTGATCGGTCCATTTACGGGTTTGAAGCTGGCCTTCTACATAAATTTTTGAGCCCTTGCGAAGATATTTATCCGCAATTTCAGCTAGCTTTTCATTAAAAACAACCACTCGATGCCATTCGGTACGCTCTTTTCGCTCTTGCGTCTCCCGATCTTTCCAATACTCGGATGTTGCCACGGAAAAAGTGACGATTTTTGTTCCTTCCTGCGTCATCCGCACTTCAGGATCTTTACCCAAGTTTCCGACTAAAATGACTTTATTTACGCTGCCCGCCATATGCTGCTCCTTACATTCTTAACTGACCTACCCTTCGGCTTTCCAGCCTGTCCCCGCGAAGGCAGGGATCTGCGGCGTTGCCTCCCAGGCGCCTACCCGAATTCTTGAAATCCTTTGGGTACCGTTTTAGTTATAGAATAACTTTTCTTGAAGCGCTATAGGGTTGAAGAAATTATTCGAACTGACGGATCAGCAGCCTTCCTCCGTGTCTCTGTTCTTCTTCCCCGCTGGGTGTTTCTTTTGCGTAAGTTGTTTTTCCTTAAGCGTAGGTGAAAGAAGAGTATCAAACAGGACGTCTAGCTCCGCACTTATCTCTATTTTAAGGGTACCCTCAGAAGAAAAACCGGTCAGGCATTACCTTAAACGTTTACAGTAGGTTCTCATAAATAAGTATTTGGGGACTAGAGGATTTTTTGTCACCCTCCCCATGGGATGAATAAATACACTTAACAACGACCCCCTTATAGCCCAAAAACAGCTTGTTCGCCCAGTTCTTCTTCGATACGCAAGAGCTGATTATACTTGGCCAAGCGATCAGAGCGTGAAAGAGACCCAGTTTTAATTTGTCCACAATTCAAGGCCACGGCCAAGTCCGCAATGGTTGAATCTTCCGTCTCACCCGACCGATGAGAGATGATGGTCGTATAGCCAGAACGGTGAGCAAAATCAACAGTTCGCATGGTTTCTGTAAGGGTTCCAATTTGGTTAAGCTTAATCAGAATACTATTGGCAACCCCCATTTCAATGCCTTCCGCAAGACGGAGGGGATTGGTCACAAAGAGGTCATCTCCCACAAGCTGCAGGTCCTCTCCCAGAGCTTGCGTCAAGGCAAGCCAACCATTCCAATCATCTTCAGCCATGGCATCTTCGATCGAAAGTATAGGATAGTTTTTAGACAGCCCTTCATAAAATTTAACCAGTTCTTCTGGTTTCAAAACCTTGTTCTCGCCCTTCAAATGATAATGACCTTCTCGATAAAATTCACTTGCAGCGACATCAAGAGCAATGCCCACGTCTTCTCCCGGTTTGTATCCAGCTGTTTCAATGGACTTCATAATGAAATCTAAAGCTGATTTTGTTGACGGAAGAGCGGGCGCAAACCCTCCCTCATCCCCCACGTTGGTGCTAAAGCCAGCTTCAAAAAGGTTTTTCTTGAGGGCATGAAAAATTTCTGCACCCCAACGAACGGCTTCTGCAAAGTTGGGAGCCCCAAAAGGAATAATCATAAATTCTTGACAATCAATGGCATTATCGGCGTGAGCCCCCCCATTGATAATATTCATTAAAGGTATAGGAAGAACATGCGCATAAAGCCCCCCAATATAGCGATAAAGGGGAAGTCTCTCTTCATTTGCCGCAGCGCGCGCAACGGCTAAACTAACCCCCAAAAGAGCATTCGCTCCCAAACGTTCCTTATTTGGTGTGCCATCCAGGTCAATCAGCGCTTGATCAATAAACATTTGATTCTGAGCATTCATACCACAAATTCCATCAAAGATTTCATCATTAATAGATTGGACGGCTTCTGAAACACCTTTGCCATTATACCGTTCTTGATCTCCATCCCGTTTTTCAACTGCTTCATGCTTTCCCGTAGAAGCACCAGAAGGGACAGAGGCTCGCCCTTTTGCGCCACTTTCAAGCTCAACCTCTACCTCTACGGTTGGATTTCCGCGGGAATCCAAAATTTCTCTTCCTAGAATATCGATAATATGACTCATGAGTTCCTCACTTAAAGGGGGTTGGATTTGGCCAAGCGATCAAAGGCCAAAAGGGTTGTTAAGAGGTCAGGCATGTCCTTGAGCTTAACCATATTGGGGCCATCGCTGGGCGCCTTGTCAGGATCTTGATGGGTTTCAATAAACACGGCTGCAACGCCAACAGCGATGGCTGCGCGGGCCAAGACGGGCACAAATTCACGCTGTCCCCCTGAAGATGTTCCTTGACCTCCTGGTTGTTGCACTGAGTGGGTCGCATCAAACACAACCGGATAGCCTAATTGCGCAAGCACAGGAAGGGATCTCATGTCCGATACCAATGTATTATAACCAAAGGAAACCCCTCGCTCACACACCATAAGATTTTGGTTGCCCGTTTCTTCTATCTTCTTCACCACATTTTTCATGTCCCAGGGCGCTAAGAATTGCCCTTTTTTGATATTAATCGCTTTGCCCGTTTCACCTGCAGCAATCAGAAGATCGGTTTGCCGGCACAAAAAGGCAGGAATTTGTAAGACATCGACAGCTTCCGCGACCTGTGCACATTGGGAGGATTCATGGACGTCTGTCAAAACAGGGCACCCCCATTTTTCGCGGATTTCTGCAAAGATGGGAAGGGCCTCCTTCAATCCTAAGCCCCGCACACCCTGAAGACTTGTCCGGTTTGCTTTGTCAAACGACGTTTTATAAATGAGCCCAATACCCAATTTGTTTGTAAGTTCAACGAGCGCTTGAGCCATTTCAAGGGCATGTTGGCGACTTTCCAAAACACATGGCCCCGCAATGAGGGTAAAAGGCAGGGTATTGCCAACTTTAAGGGCACCAATGTTTACGGTATGAGCCATAATTTCTTCCTCTTAATGAATGTAAGGGTTAAGTTGAGGATATTTTAAGCACTCGTACCCCACCAGCGTCATCTCCGAGAGCGCGAAGCGCGAGTCGGGGACCCAAGAAAAGTTTGTAACGTAATAACTATCTCCTGGGTTCCCGCCTTCGCGGGAATGACGCCAGAGTGGTATTAACAATCTCTTCATTCCTGATAACCCCTCAAATAAGCCTATTCTGATTAAGGGCCGCCTCAATAAAGGATTTAAAGAGAGGATGAGGCTTAAAAGGCCGAGATTTAAATTCGGGATGAAACTGGACCGCTACAAACCAAGGATGATCTTTGCGCTCTGCAATTTCTGGTAAAAGCCCATCGGTTGTTTTGCCCACAATATAAAAACCACATTTTTCAAGCTCCTCAAGATAGGTTGTATTCACCTCATACCGATGACGGTGCCGTTCAAAAATAACCGTATTTTGATAACTTTCATAGGACTTTGAGTCTTGATTTAAAGTGCACTCATAGGCCCCTAAACGCATTGTCCCTCCCAAATCTGCTCCAGGAAAATACTTTTGAACAACTTCCCCTTTGATCCACTCCCTCATCAGAGCAACAGCAGGAAGGGAGGTTGCTCCAAATTCAGTAGAATTGGCGTCTTTAAAGTTTCCAATATTGCGCAAAGCCTCTATAACAGCGAGCTGCATACCCAGGCAAATCCCAAAAAAAGGAATTTTATGCTCTCGCGCAAATTGAATAGCAGCGATTTTCCCCTTCGTCCCCCGCTCTCCAAATCCCCCGGGCACAAGAATTCCATGAAGGGGCATGAGTCGCTCTATAAGGGAAGCCTTCCCCCCTTCCTCTAAGGAAGAAGCATCAATCCATTCAAAATTCACATGAACCTTGTTTGCAATTCCCCCGTGGATCAAAGCTTGATGAAGGGATTTATAGGCATCCAAAAGCTCTACATACTTCCCTATGATGCCAATTGTTACATCCCCTTCTGGACGCGTAAGTGTTTCTGCAATTCGTTCCCAAATCTTAAGATCGGGGGCTGTTTTCGATTCAAGACCAAAATGCCTGCAGACCTCTCGATCAAGGCCTTGTTCATGATAGCTAATGGGCACTTGATAAGTCGTGGAAACATCTAAGGCCTCGATGACGCACTCGGGCTTAATGTTGCAAAAAAGAGCAAGTTTCCGTCTTTCTTCCATCCCAATCGACCGATCGCTACGACAAAGCAAAATATCTGGTTGAATTCCCTTGCTTTGAAGTTCCTTAACCGAATGTTGGGTTGGCTTTGTTTTAAGTTCACCAGCCGTAGAAATATAAGGCACCAGAGTTAAATGAACAAAAAGAGAATTACGATGTCCTAGATCATTGCGTAACTGACGAATAGCTTCCAGAAAGGGAAGGCCTTCAATATCGCCAACCGTGCCTCCAATTTCACAAATGGTAAAATCAACGTCTTTCGTATTTTTCAAGATAGCGCTTTTAATGGCATCTGTAATGTGGGGAATGACTTGAACAGTCGCGCCTAAATAATCCCCACGGCGTTCTTTTGCGATGACATCAGAATAAATTCCCCCCGTGGAAACCGCATCAAAACGAGTCGTTGTAACCCCCGTAAACCGCTCGTAATGACCCAAGTCAAGGTCTGTTTCTGCGCCATCATCGGTCACAAACACTTCCCCATGCTGAAAAGGGCTCATGGTGCCGGGGTCCACATTAATATACGGTTCCAGTTTGCGAAGGAGCACCGTATAGCCTCTTGCTTGAAGGAGAGCACCTAAAGAAGCAGAAGCAATTCCTTTTCCTAAAGCGGAAACGACACCACCGGTTACAAAAATAAATCTAGCCACACTTTCCTCATTTCTGTCATTTTGGTTTTTACTCTTTCAGTCGCTACAATCCAAGGGTCTGCTATAGCGGGTATATTTTTCGATTCTGAACTCCCTGTCTCAAAAGCCGAAATAACTGCTATCACAGTCAATCCGCATTCCAACGGCCTATTGAGACCCTATTGGCTTCTCCATTGGCGCTTGATCTAAAATACTTGCAGGCCTGCTTTGATGACTTGCTAAAATGGCAAGAGAAAGACTGGTCACTAAAAAGCATCCCGCTAAAATGGCTGTTATATGAGTCAAGAAGTTTGCAGATCCTCGAGTTGTCATAAGACCCCCCATGGTGCCGCCTCCAAGGCCCATACCCCCTTCGCTTCGCTGAATGAGGATCACTCCAATCATCGCACACGTTATTAAAAGGTGAATGACAAGCAACACTGTTTGCATGATAATTTATCTCATTGTTATACCTGTTTCGCACTTTAGGACGAATCTTCCAGAATTTCCAGTAGAAAATAAGTATGATCAAAACAAACCCTCTCTTGACGTAATGAGAAAAATTTGAGTAGATTAAATTTATCTCTATGGCGGGTGTAGCTCAATTGGTTAGAGCGCCAGTTTGTGGAACTGGAGGTCGTGGGTTCAATTCCCATCACTCGCCCCATTAAAAGCAAGGGTTTTGAAGGTTCTTGTAAGATCAAAAAATTCTCTAGGTAACATTTGAGAGTGAAAAAAACATAGTATAATTCGGGGTTTTCAAAAAATTCAGAAAAGCTTGAAAGCAGGATTGCAAGGCTTGTCATTGTGCTCTCTTGTGCCTAGATTGGAGGCAGTTTAATCGTTCATCACAATAACAAATCCTATTGTTTTTCCCCAGAAAATATTAATGCTCAAACCTTGCAATGGCTAGCTTTCTATGCTGATTGCCATCATGAAGGGTTAGATAATTGGTTAGGTTAGATATTAACGCTTCGTAGCGTTCTCTGCGTTTTTCTGTTTTCTTATATCCCCGTAGAAAATTTTTTTACAAAAATTTGTAGATTTTTTGGAAATATTAGCTATGGAGTTTACCTAATACATCCATTCGTTTATAAAAAAATTAGTAAGCTTGATTTTTTTAATCAAGGAATTTCATCGTTAATTGCATGTCTTGTTATTTCTATTTTTTTGCGCACACTACCCGTCACTTTTTTAAAAGATGACATTTTTAGCCCTTTCCAAGAGTTTGAGGATGGTTTCTATGGTGTCATTTATGGAGCGAGCCGCGCATCTTTGAAAGTTAATCAGCCCTTGTTT
>JACDGE010000101.1 GCA_013815465.1 Alphaproteobacteria bacterium
CAAGAGTCCTGCTTTCTTTATTGCAAATAGGGAAACATTGTTTTCCCTCAAGCAGCTCTCTCATGAGGAGACCTATGGGGGGGCTATTCTCTATCGTCAAAAAATACCGCCTGTCTTGGATCTTTTAAATACAGATACGAATCAAGAGAAAGTTATAAAGTTAACGTCTTTATTTCATCCTAAAGGTGACGAATATTGGACGGCAAGAATTTGTCTTGGTCTGGAACACGGGTTATCAGGCGAAGCCATTCTTGAAACCCAGAATAATTGTCATCAGTTTTATAAAGACCTTTATCAGGCTTTTATGAAATTTGGGAAGGCACAAGGGATTGATTATCTAGCCTTTACCCTACGTATTGCTGAAACCTATCGCATGACAACATTTGAGAATTGGCCCTTCCAACTTGGTATAACCGTAGCAAATGCAAACGATGGTTTGGTTCATGGACTTTTATCTCTTAAAGGAAAGGGCTTTAAAAGCCGCCAATGCCAGCTTTTGGGGAGCCCCTCATGACACTTCACTTAGAAAACATATCCTCAGAAACGCGTATTGAAGCCTCTGACGTGTCCATTATCCGGAGAGAATTTGTTGACCTCACGGGCAATCATTTTAGCGCTGTTATATTGAACCAATTGTTGTATTGGACGCTGCGAGTGAGAGATTTTGATCTTTTACTCGAAGAGGAACGCCAATTTGAGCCTGACTGCAATGTTGCTCCTCGTCATGGCTGGATTTACAAGACGGCTCGTGAACTGAATATTGAGACCATGCTGGGTCTTTCCCCTCCCAGTGTACGCAAGTATCTGAAGGTATTGATCGACCAGGGCTGGATTGATGAGAGAGGCCATCCAAACAAGAAGTGGGATAGGACGACCCAATATCGTGTGAATTTGAGACAACTTCAGGAGGATTTGAGAGCATGCGGGCGCACTCTCCCTGAGGTTTATCTGAAGGTCGTGCCTTCTTTTGTGCGAACAAGTCCTCCTTTGAGTGGACCCCCATCTTTCGAAAAACCTAAGGAAACGCTCAACCAAAGAATTTTTGCTTCGAAGATAAGAAATTTTGGTTCGAACGAAAAAATCTTTGCTTCGAATGAAAGAAATTTTGCCTCGAGCCAAAGAAATTTTGCTGCAATACCAGAGAATACAACAGAGATTAAAAACAAAGAGCACACGCAGAGAAAATGCGCGCGTGAAAATTTTTCTGATTTTGAAAATTTAGAAAATTCTGATTTTGAAAAATCGATTTCGGAAGCGTCCTTGGAGAAGTCCATGGAGGAGTCCTATTTGGATCAATCCGTTCCGGACGAGTCTGGTCCAGGCGAGTCTGTTACAGGCGAGTCTGTTACAGGCGAGCCTGGTCCAGAAAGATCCGTTTCTGGAAAACCCATCTCTGATGCCCTCCCTTCGAGCATCTCCGCTCCGGATGAATCCATTGTAGACGAGTCTGTGACAGACGAGTCTGTCCCGGACGAATCAGTCGCCGGGGAAATGATCAGCCTCTGGGAGATCCACGTTGTTCAAAAACTTTTCCCAGAGAATTGGAAGGGAGTCATCAAGCTCACAGAGGAGCGAAAAGGTCAGCTGGAATCCCTCTTTGCTTTTCATTTCAAGAACGACATCCGGCTCTGGGAGCGGTTTTGTTTACGTGTCAAAGCTTCATCTTTTATGATGGGGGGAGGACCTCGCAAATGGAAGGTTCGTCTGGACTGGATTTTGGATGAGGGTAATTTTCATAAAATCCTGGAAGGTAATTACGACAATTCGGATGGTCTTGAGCAGTACGGATCCAATGGATGCAGCGGTCTGGACAATATTCAGCCTAACCCCCGCCAGAGATGCAGAAAAAGCAGCCGTCCTGGCCTCTATCAAGGATCCGACCTGGAAAGAGTGGTGCACCCAATTGGCTTATGGCGTTCGCTTGAATGAGCGCAAAATGCTGCATGAACCTCTCTCAATGGCTGACTTGAATCAAATCGCCAATGCACGATTTTTGGAGGTGGAAGACAATCACCTGGTGTGGGTTGGAAGTTCGGACCAAAGCGTTCTGAATAAAATTGATGACCTGCGGCTCAACATCAACTGGATACTTACCAAACAGAATCTGAACTCGCCAACGTTTCGAACACGCCTGGAGACCTCAACATCTCATCATCAACCCTCTATTGGAGGGGAAACACAAGAAGTATCACCCACAGGTTTGAATCATCATTCAAAAGGAGACATTAACCATGTTTAACAAAATATTTCTCATGGGAAACCTTGGAGCTAACCCTGAATTGCTAGTCACTCAAGGAGGAAAAAAAATGGCCAGATTTTCCTTCGCCACCTCTTTCTCCTGGAAAGATGATGTGAATGACTGGCACGAGCATACGGACTGGCATAATGTCGTGGTTTATCGTGAGTCAACTGCGTATCGAGTCAAGCGTGATCTTAAAAAAGGTGACAAGGTCTGGGTGGAGGGAAAGCTCACCTACCGTCGTATCGAAGACCGTTGGGGAAAGTATCATCGGATCCCTTATATCGTGATTTCTGGACCACACGGATGCGTTACAGTCCTCCAATCACGAAATCCTCAACCAGAAGACGTAGACGTTTCTGGGTTTGAATATACCCCCGAGGATAATCCTCAGGATAATCCCCCGGATATTCTTAAAGAAAACCTTGAGGGTAATTCTCAGGGTAATTCTCACGATAATTTTAAGGATAATTTTGAGGCTAACCCTGAATATTTGGAGACGGACGAGGATTCTTCTGAAGTCCTCGATGATCATCTTCAATCAAACCCACAATTTTAACAATAAGGAGAATACTATCATGAAAAACACAAACTTAATGTTTACATCTTTTGCCCTTGCGACTGCGTTTATGTTGTGTGGCACAGGCGTTCTTGCCGTGGGAGACAGCCCGGATGCAGGCCTTAATACCAGTGTCGGAAACCTCACTCTCATTCTCAACAACAACTTGGTGCCCATTATCTTGCTCTGTGGATGCCTGGCAGGAGCTGCTTTAGCATTTATGAAGTCCAGCCCTGCACCCTTTATTGTGGCCCTTATTACGACAGTAAGCTTTGGCTTTGCTAAATCTTGGATTGGCGGCACGTACGCCGTTTGCGTGTAGGGAGGGGATTATATGGATTGGGATCGTAACGAAAACTATCTTCTTAACCGTCTCGATAAACCCTTGCGGTTTCTTGGGGTGAATAAGGATGAAGTCTTTGCCCTGATGCTGCCCCTCTTTGGAGGGCTCTTTATGGGCTGGGTGATTACGGGATTTCTATTAGGCATGGGCAGCTTATCTCTTTTACGCATGCTCAAGAAAAAGAACGAAGGTTCAACATTAATTCATGGGATCTATTGGTATTTGCCGTCTCATGAAAGGTCGCTGAAGCTGCCTGTGCCCTCTCATATTCGGGAGTACATCGGATGAAGACAACTCTTTTACAACTTTTATTATCAGGGAGTACCCTAGGGTCAAGCTCAAGGGCAAGCATTGGATGAGAGTGGAATTTCACCAACAAAACATCACTAAAGCTCTACAACAACGGAATGCCATCGCTGTCGTTAGTGGTGTCCAAACGTTGAGCATGGCTGTTTTGATCATCGCTTTGGTTTGCAAAACTGAGCGTACCATTTTGATGCCACCTGAGATCAAGCGCGAGATGTGGTTTGAAGGAAGCATGGCATCTCCTTCTTATCTGGAGTCTATGGCTGAGTATATCTCAAAGCTTTTGCTTGATATTACGCCAACCAGCTTTACCCATAACCACGAGCAAATTTTAAAGTATGCCACACCTGAAGCTTATGGGGCTTTGAAGAAGCAACTCATGAATGACGGGGAACAGTACACAAAATTGCAACTTTCCACCCATTTTTATCCCAATCAATTGATTGTTAATCAAAAAACCCTGGAGGTCGAAGTGAAAGGCACACTCACCAGCTATATCTCAGGAAACAAAGTCCGCGACTCATCAGAAACCATCACATTCAAATTCACCCATAGAGGAGCAGGCATGCTTTTGGAACAAGTATCAGGAGGAAATCCCCATGCCGGTCAATAGACAGAGAACAGATTTTAGCAATCAGAAAATAGTTGGAGAAAAAATGAAATACGAAAACAATAAAATAATAAAAAATGAAACGATATGTTTGAAAGTATCATACTTTTTGATCTCTTTCTTCTGCACTCTGAATTCTGGTCTCTGTTTTCTGACCGCTGCTCTCTGTGTCCTACCATCTGGAAGCCAGGCCGCTCAAATTCATCCTTTGAATGATCTAAAAGTCATTGAAGTCCCTATCTCTCAAACGGGCCTTACCCGTATCACCGTAAAAGGTGATCGTATTGCCGATGTCTTCGGGATGAGCGGGGAGTACGTCATGGAAGCGGATGAGGTCCAGGGCCAAGTCTTTATTCGCCCCCTCGAGCCTGCACTCAATCCCATCAGCTTAACCGTGACGACAGAAGGAGGACAT
>JACDGE010000102.1 GCA_013815465.1 Alphaproteobacteria bacterium
GATAACAACATAAAAACTTCTTGGGTATGGGCCGATTTAGGCATCCTTAATAAAGATTTAGGTAATTATGAACAGGCAAAAAACCTTTTAAAAAAGAGCCTTACCATACACGAAAATATTTATGAAAAAAGTCACATAAAAACAGCTCGAATTTTGATGAACATAGGCCACGTGTACCTCTTAGAACGTAATAAGGAGGTGGCCAAAACCTTTCTTCAAAAAGCACTTTTTATCTTTCAAGAACACGGACACCCTACTCTTCATGAATGCGTGGGTTATTTACGACAATGTGATTAGGAACATAAGTGAGATGAATATCAACTTTTAAAAGTTTGTTCGCTTTTTACATCCTGAGGAAACAGCTGGGTGGGAAGTGGCCAAGCATGACGGGAGTGTTTTCTGAAGCATACGCGTCATGGATGGTTAGTTGAGATCTGCCAGTCATAGTGCCTCCATAAGAGTTAAGTGTTAACATGAGCAAGTTCATGGACGCGAATATGAGGCCCCCATTTCCTTGGCTTTTCTTTTAAAGTTTTCAAACGCATTATTTCTGCATCATCGGCATAAATCAACCACATCTTTCTTCTTGAGTCCATTGTGCTCATGCGTGCCGTTAGGAGTCCCTTCTTTAACCAGGCATATAAGCTAATGGGGGGCATAGAAAGTTTTGCTGCAAGTTCAGTCAGGGTCCACTCATTCGCTTCTCGTTGTATACTCTTAGAATACTGCCGTTTGTTAAGATTAGGAAGTTTACGTAAAAAAGTGCTAATCATAGACGCATTAAAAGTCTCTCGTCGTTTGGGTGGACGCCACCCCTCTTCATTTAATGTTTGAGCAATTATGGTTAATGGTTTCCCTTCACTGTTCAAAGCTATAATACGTGAACGAAGTTCTTCATAATTGCTAAGCTGTTCTAGTTTTGCAACGGGCCTTATGAGATGTGCTTCGCTAGAATGTCCTCCCGCCCAGTGGATCTGAACATTTACTTTTTCTGTATTATTTTGAACGGTTACAACAATGCGTTCTATAAGATAACGTACAATGGCTTGCCTGTCCTCATAGGTTGCTGTCGGAGCGTTCCATAAAGTGGGAATATCGTTAGCTAATTTTCGAATAGCATTACGCTCTTCTTCTGATAGCGTTGTTGGGAGCTTTTCAAGGAAACGGGCATATTCAAGTTTAAGTTTCTCTTGCACTAGCAAAGTTTCTTCCCATTGACTTTCAAGGGACCGGAGAACCAAACGGTTTTCAGGCTCTACAGCATGGTACTGCCGCCTGGCACGATCAACATCATATGCCGCCCTTTCTAAGCGTTGCTTCCAGTGGGTTTGTAAGTGGATCCGTTCGCTTTCTAAATCTTCTGCAACTTTTAGACTGACCTCTAAAGCAGACGGCTTGAGAGCTTTAAAAACCAAGTCAATAATAAGCAATTCTAAAGGCGCTCCTTTTAGAGATTGGCATTGAGGGCCAGCATAATCCACAGCCATGCGACTGCAACAATATCGTAATCCCTGTCCGCTATTTACATACACCGTCGACATGCGTAACCCACATTGACCACAAATAAGCAATCCAGAAAGAAGAGAGGGGCCCTTGCGAATAGCTCCCATACTTTGAGAAGCATTTTTTGCTAATTGTTCTATATTCCGCTCATACTGCTGCCATGTAATATATGCAGGGAAACGGTCTTTTAATAAAACCTTCCATTCCTCTGGTTTAGCTACAATTCTACCCGTTGCAGGGCGTCCCGGCTTTTTCTTTCGAGGGTCTGTAGGTCTACGGCCATAAGCGTAAGCCCCAGCATAAGCAGGATTATGAAAAAGATTAAGTAAAGTAGCACGATTAGGGCGCCTCCATTCTAAGTCACCCTTTTGAAGTCCAAATCTGTGACGGTGAGGCATTTGAATACTGTTTTCTACAAGATACCTCAATACCCTATGAATAGTGGCAAAGCGTTCAAAAAGAGTAAAAACAAGTTGGATTGTGGATTGAGCTTGTTCGTCAGGATCTTTTTGAATGGTTCCAGAAGGATGACGCACATATCCCATCGGAACTTGCATTCCTAATTCTCCCCGGCGAGCTTTTGCCAATTTACCTTCCAGCATACGTTGCTTAAGGATGTGTAGTTCAGCTTCAGACATGGTTCCTTTTAATCCTAATAATAAACGATCGTTATAAGTTGTTGGGTCATAAATACCATCAGTATCTCCAATAAGAGTATTAAAAAGAGAACAAATTTCCAGGAGTTGATGCCAATCTCGACACGATCGAGCAAGTCGTGACATTTCTATTCCTAAAATGATCCCAACATGGTCTAAACCTACTTCAGCAACGAGCTTTTGGAATCCAGGTCTTCCTTCAGCGGTAGATCCTGAAATTCCTAAGTCGTCATCAATAACAACCACACGCTGAGCAGGCCATCCTAATTGAACTGCTCGATCAACTAAAGCATATTGCAGCTTAGTTGATTCTGAATGTTTTTCTATTTGTTGTATCGTGGATTGGCGAACATACACTATTGCCAAACGGTCGTAATGGCGTCGTTGAATTTTGTTTTGCAGGGGGAGGATGGAGGAATTCATTTGCAACCTCTTCTTGCCGTGATTCTAGTTTTATCTGCTTCAGAGCCATTCTTCCCAGAAGTGAAATCAACTGAGCTTGACGTTCTAATGGGAGGGCTTCCCACTCTACAGTTTCTGGCTGATGGAAGATCGTCATTTTTATTCTCCACCCACATCACTAAAGCCAATAGAGCTTCTCGGCCTAATGTAGGGGGATTATCCGAGCTTGTCAATTTTATAGATGTATTGTGAATGGGATATCGAACACTCCCATTATAGTTATTATAAGGTACTAGAAAAGAACTTTGAGGCGGTCATTATTTTGGAAGATTTTTCTTCCTATATTATTTTTGCGCAAATTTAGGGTCGTGAGCATGAGGAAGTTAGCTTTTGAGAGAGCGCTTACCCCATCATCCCCGATGTGGTTTCCATTCAAATCCAGCAATGTGAGATTGGTGAGTTTACCGGTTGAAAGAACTTGTGCCCCCTCAGCTCCGATTTCATTCCATTGTAAATCCAGCGTTATTAGCACGGGGAAGTTAGCTTCTGAGAGGCCCTTTACCCCTTTATCCCCGATTTTGTTGTACCCCAAATTCAGTATCTTGAGCATGGGAAAGTTAGCCTCTGAGAGACACCTTAGCCCTTCATCCCTAATGCTGTTTGATCCCAGATGTAGAGTTGTGAGCATATGGAAGTTAGCCTCTGAGAGGCTCTTTGCCCCTTCGGCCCCGATTTTGTTGTATCCCAAATTCAGTACCTTGAGCATGGGGAAGTTACCCTCTGAGAGGCTCTTCAGCCCTTCATCCCCTATATGGTTGGATCCAAGATGCAGGGTTGTAAGCATATGGAAGTTAGCCTCTGAGAGGCTCATCACCCCTTCATCCCTGATATTGTTTTCATGTAAATTCAGTATCTTGAGCATAGGAAAGTTAGCCTTTGAAAGGCTCTTTAATCCTTCACCCCTAATTTTATTCAATTGCAAATCCAGCGTTGTGAGCATGGGGAAGGTAGCTTCTGAGAGGCTCTTCGCCCCTTCGGCCCCGATTTTATTAAATCGCAAAATCAGTACCTTGAGCATAGGGCAGTTAAACTTTGAAAAGCTCTTTGCTCCTTCAATCCCAATATTAATATATGCTAAAATAAGAGGGTCCTTTTTATTTTTTGCAAGGTATTCCAACTTTCTAGAAACACTCAAGGCACATATAAGATCAAATGAATCAAGCAAGCTGAGAATATTTTTGATAATCTCATCTGGTAGATTATTGAAGAAAGGACTCGGATTTCCAATGGAATTGGATTTTTGTTTTATAGTATATTTTGTGATGTCTTCAGTATTATCGTTCATTCCGAATGAGTAATTATAAGGAAGGAATAAAAAAATATTTAATGTCAATAAAACTGAAATTGCAAAAGCTGTGTTTTGTACGAAAGCTGCTGCTCTTACCATTAAGGCTAATGTTATCTTTCTCATAATCTATATATCCTTTGTTATTGGTTGTTTTTGTTGTGAAACCCGGCTTATCTTTTCCGGAAAAGATAAAATTCGCGGCGTAACCCTGTAAAATCGCCTAATTTTGTCATTTAAGCCTTAAGTAAAAGTTCAATGTCCTCCTCTAACTATTGCTAAAGTTAATTATTATCAGGTGCTAGAAAAGAACTTTGAGGCGAGCATTGTTTTGAAAGATTTTCCTCTCCAAGGGCCCTATATTATTTTTGCGCAAATTTAGGGTCGTGAGCATGCAAAGATTAGTCTTTGCAAAGCAATCTGCTCCTGCATCTTCTATGCTATTATTTTCTAAATTCAGCAAGGTGAGCAGGGGAAAGTTGGCCTTTGAAAGATATTCCGCACCTTTATTTTCTATTCTATTGTTTGCTAAGTTCAGCGCAG